>NZ_CAHJWW010000031.1 GCF_903643035.1 Sphingomonas bacterium
GGCGGACGACCGCCGCCCGGCGCGGTCAGGCGTCCGCGCCCGCCAGCCACGCCGCGCCCTGCGCGTACAGCGCCTCCACCTCCGGCCCCATCAGCCCCGGCATGTCGCGCTTGACGGTCAGGCCCAGCTTGGTCTGCAGATAGGCGAGGTGGCGATAGCCTTCGGGGAAGCTCTCCAGCAGTTCGGCGTCCAGCACCGGCGCCGCGCCCGGACTGGCGGTGGTCATGCGATCGCGCTCGTAGATCGGGTGGCGCAGCACGATCTTCCACGCATCCGCGCGCCGCTCGAAGAGGTCGTAAAACCGGCCGTCGCAGAACGCGTCGCACAGCACGCCATCGATCGACGCGCGCTGGGCGATCGTCACCTTGGTCTGCGCGACCGCGCGGTCGCCCGCGATGTCGATGTGACAGCCGCTCATTGCGTGGTTGACGAGGATGCCGTTGCCCCAGCCCCGGCGCGTCAGTTCCGCGAACTCCTGTCCCGACACCTGCGACCAGGTCGTCATCATACGCCCGTCGTCGTGGAACAGCGCCGCGAGCTGGTCGAACATGCCGGCGTCGCGGAAGACGGCCCAATCCTCCACCACCCGCTGGATCGCAAAGAAGTCGGCCCGATCGATGCTGCTCACCCGTGTCTCTCCCTTGTCGCCAAGCCGTGTGCGTCCGACCCGCCAGAGATACGGTCATCGGTCAAGCCCGGGCGACGCCTCGACCTGTTCCTGCTCCCGTTCCTGGCCGTCGGGCCGCTTCGCGCGGTGACGGGAGCGCATGGGACGCGCCACGAGCGATTGCCTCGTCAACCGGCAGGCGGCGGATGGTCCGACACCGGCGCGGTCGATCCGTACCGGTCATCGTCCTGTCGATAAGGCCATGCTAAGGAAGGCGTCGTGGCACCGTTCGACCTCAACCTGCGCCATCTGCGCGCGCTGGACGCGATCGTCCAGTGCCGGAGGATGAGGGTCGCCGCCGAGGCGGTCAGCCTGTCGCAGCCGGCCCTGACGCAAGGCCTGGCCCGGCTGGAACGCCAGTTGGGCGTCCTCCTGTTCGAGCGCCGGCCGGATGGCGTCGTGCCGACGAGCGCGGGGCTGACGATGGCGGCCCGCGCGGTCCGGGCGTTCGATCTGCTGGGACAGGCGAGCCGGCGCGCGTCGCGGGGCGGGACCCGCATATTTTCGCGGGCCGAACATCTGATGACCGCCACCCAGTTGCGGGCGCTGACCGCGCTTGCGGACCATGGCAGCTTCGTCGCGGCCGCGCTCGCCACCGACCTGTCCGAACCGTCGCTCCATCGCGCGGTCCGGGACCTGGAGCAGACGGTGGGCGTCGCGCTGGTGGAACGGCGTGGCCGCGGCGTCCAGCTGACCGACGCTGGGCGACATCTGGCACGCGGCGCGCGTCTGGCCGCGGCCGAGATCGTCGCGGGCATCGTCGACCTGTCCCACCCCGGACGGGACGGCGACGGTCGGCCCAGGGGGCGGATCGCGATCGGGGCGATGCCGCTGGCGCGTGCCCGCATCCTGCCCGCCGCCGTCGCCGCGTTTCAGCGTGGCGGCCCCGCGGCGGCGATCGACATCGTCGAAGGCTCGTGGCGGGACCTGATCGAGCCGTTGCGCGACGGCCTGATCGACCTGACGATCGGCGCGCTGCGCGACGGCGTTCCCGCAGGGTTCGTCCAGCGGCCGTTGTTCCAGGACCGGCTCGTCGTGGTGGGACGGGTGGGCCACCCGCTCGTCGGGTCGGCCCCGGATGCCGCGGCGTTGTCCGGCTATCCCTGGATGGTCGCCTCGCCGGGGTCGCCGTTGCGCCATCAGTGGGACCTGCTGTTCGCCGGGCGCGACCCGCCCGCGCCGATCGCGTGCGGGTCGGTGATGGTGATCCGCGGCATCCTGATCGAGACGGACATGCTTACCTTGCTGTCCCCCGATCAGGTCGCCGCGGAGATCGCGGGAGGGGTGCTGGCGATCGTCTGCGAGCCGCTGCCCGCGCTGATCCGGACCATCGGCACCACGGTCCGCCCCGGATGGCAGCCGACCGCCGCGCAGGCGCGGTTCCTGCGCCTTCTCGACTTGGCGGCATCGCACCACGCTTCCGGAAATCAAATCGGCGTGCCCTCAATTGGAATGGAGCGGATCGCGCCGCCCGACTAGCAGGGCGGAATGGAACGCCCGGCCCTGGCCCTCGCCCCTGCCCTGGCACTGGCCCCGACCGAGGTCGGCGCGGGCGGCCCGGCGCGTGCCGGCGGGCGATCGGCGGATCGGCGATGATCCTGCGCGAGGAACCCGAAGCGTGGTCCTTGCACCTTCCGGCGTCGGAGGCCGTGGCATGACGCTCGTCATCGACTGCCACGGCCATTACACCACCGCGCCGCCAGCGCACGACGCGTGGCGCGATGCGCAGGTGGCGGCGTTCGGGGCCGGCGACGGGCCGCCGCCCTATCCCGCGATCCGCGACGACCAGATCCGCGAGACGATCGAGGCGAACCAGCTGAAGCTCCTGACCGAGCGCGGCGCGGACATGACGGTCTTCAGTCCGCGCGCCTCCACCATGGCCCCGCACATCGGCGACGAGGGCGTCGCGACCGCCTGGGCGCGCGCGTCGAACGACCTGATCGCGCGCGTGTGCGACCTGTATCCCGACACGTTCGTCGGCGTGTGCATGTTGCCGCAGAGCCCCAGGGCCGACATGGCCGGTTCGGTCGCCGAGCTGGAGCGGTGCGTGGCCACGCTGGGCTTCATCGGCTGCAACCTCAACCCCGATCCCGGCGGCGGCGGGTTCAGCTCGCCTCCGCTGACCGACCGCTTCTGGTATCCCTTCTACGAGAAGATGGTCGAGCTGGACGTGCCGGCGATGATCCATGTCTCGGGGTCGTGCAATCCGGCGATGCACGCGACCGGCGCCTATTACATCGCCGCCGACACGATCGCCTTCATGCAACTACTGCAGGGCGACCTGTTTCGCGATTTTCCGACGCTGCGGCTCATCATCCCGCACGGCGGCGGGGCGGTGCCGTATCACTGGGGACGGTATCGCGGGCTCGCCGACATGCTCAGGCGGCCGAACCTTTCGACCCACCTGATGAACAACGTCTTCTTCGATACCTGCGTCTATCACCAGCCGGGCATCGACCTGCTCGCGGACGTGATCGAGACGAAGAACATCCTGTTCGGCAGCGAGATGGTCGGCGCGGTGCGGGGGCTCGATCCGACGACCGGGCAATATTTCGACGACACCAAACGCTATGTCGACGCGCTGCCCATCTCCGACGAACAGCGTCACGCGATCTATGAAGGCAACGCGCGCCGCGTGTTCCCGAGGCTCGACGCCAGGCTGAAGGAGCGCGGCCTGTGACGAACCCCACCCGCGACATCGCCGCCTATCTGGCGCAGTTCGACGACATCCCCGGCACCCGCGTCTATACCGCCAGGCGCGCGCGGCAGGGCTACCACCTCAACCAGTTCGCGATGAGCCTGATGAAGGCGGACAATCGCGAGCGGTTCAAGGCCGACGAGGCGGCCTATCTGTCCGAGTGGACACTGACCCAGGCGCAGAAGGCGGCGGTGCTGGCGCGCGACTACAACGCGATGCTGGACGAGGGCGGCAACATCTATTTCCTCGCCAAGATCTTCTCCACCGACGGCAGGAGCTTCCAGTACGCCGCCGGCACGATGACCGGCATGACGCAGGACGAATATGCCGCGATGATGCTGGCCGGCGGCCGCTCGCCCGAGGGGCAACGATCGATCCAGGCGGCGCTGTCGATGAACGCCGAGGAGGCGCTCCAGGCCGAGCTCGACCGATCCGCGGATGGGGAGAGCCGCTGATGGCGCGCATCACCGCCGGCATCACCACCAGCCACATCCCCGCGGTCGGCGCCGCGCTCGACCTCGGCAAGACCGCCGAACCCTATTGGCATCCGGTCTTCGCCGGCTACGACTGGGTGAAACGCTTCGAGGTCGAGGAGAAGCCCGACGTGGTCGTGCTGGTCTACAACGACCATGCCAGCGCCTTCGACATGAGGATCATCCCGACGTTCGCGATCGGCTGCGCGGACGGGTTTCCGATCGCCGACGAGGGCTGGGGGCCGCGCCCGGTGCCGCCCGTGACGGGCCATCCCGATCTTGCCTGGCATATCGCGCAGAGCTGCATCCTCGACGAGTTCGACCTGACGATCATCAACGAGATGGCGGTCGACCACGGCCTGACCGTGCCGTTGTCGCTGATGTTCGGGCAGCCCGCCGCATGGCCGGTCAAGGTGATCCCGCTGGCGGTGAACGTCGTCATCTATCCGCCCCCGTCCGGCAACCGTTGCTGGGCGCTGGGCGAGGCGATCGCGCGCGCGGTCGAGAGCTATCCCGAGGACCTGAACGTGCAGGTCTGGGGCACGGGCGGCATGAGCCACCAGCTGCAGGGTCCGCGCGCCGGCCTCATCAACAGGACGTGGGACAACGCCTTCCTCGACAGGCTCACCACCCGGCCCGAGGCGCTGCGCCACATGCCGCACATCGAATATCTGCGCGAGGCGGGGTCGGAGGGGATCGAGCTCGTCATGTGGCTCATCATGCGCGGCGCGCTGGGCGAGCGCGTCACCGAGCTGAACCGCTTCTACCACGTCCCCGCGAGCAACACGGCGGTAGGGCATGTCGTCCTGCGACCGGCCATCTGACGAACGGAACCGACCATGAAGATCGCCCTCGCCGGCGCCGGCGCGTTCGGTGAAAAGCACCTCGACGGCCTGAAGCTCATCGAGGGCGTAGAGGTCGTCAGCCTCGTCGGCCGCGACCTCGACGCGACCCGCGCGACCGCGGCCGGTTACGGCATCGGCCACGTCACCACCGACCTCGCCGAGAGCCTCGCGATGCCGGAGGTGGAAGCCGTCATCCTGTGCACGCCGACTCAGATGCACGCGCGCCAGGCGATCCAGTGCCTGGACGCGGGCAAGCACGTCCAGGTCGAGATCCCGCTCGCCGACAGCCTCGCGGACGCCGAGGCGGTGCTGACGAGGCAACGGGAGGCCGGCCTTGTCTGCATGGTCGGCCACACCCGGCGCTTCAACCCGAGCCACCGATACCTCCACGACAGGATCGTCGGGGGCGACATCGCCGTCCAGCAGATGGACGTGCAGACCTATTTCTTCCGGCGCCGGAATATTAACGCCAAGGGCGAGCCGCGATCGTGGACGGACCATCTGCTCTGGCACCACGCGGCGCACACCGTCGACCTGTTCGCGTATCAGGCCGGCCCGATCGTGCTGGCGAACGCGCTGGAAGGCCCGATCCATCCCGAGCTCGGCATCGCGATGGACATGTCGATCCAGCTCAAGGCGGAAAGCGGTGCGGTCTGTACCTTGTCGCTGTCGTTCAACAACGACGGGCCGCTGGGTACCTTCTTCCGCTACATCTGCGACAACGGCACCTGGATCGCGCGCTACGACGACCTCGTGACGGGGCGCGAGGAGCCGGTCGACCTGGCGGGCGTGGCGGCGTCGAGCAACGGCATCGAGCTGCAGGACCGGGAGTTCGTCGCCGCGATCCGCGAGGGGCGCGAGCCCAACGCCTCGGCCGCGCAGGTGCTGCCCTGCTATCGCGTGCTCGGCGCGCTGGAGAAGCAGCTGGCGCGATGAGGACGCAGGTCGGGATCGTCGGCGCCGGCCCCGCCGGGCTCCTGCTCGGCCACCTGCTGCGCGCCGCCGGGATCGAGGCGGTCGTCGTCGAGCGTCAGAGCCGCGCGCGGGTCCAGGACCGCATCCGCGCCGGCGTGCTGGAGCGGACGACAACCGACCTGCTGCACCGCCTGGGCATCGATGCGCGGCTGGACGCGCAAGGGCTGCCGCACGGCGGCTTCGCGCTGGCGGACGGCGGCCGGCTGATCCGCATCGACGTCGCGGCGCTCACCGGCAGGCACGTCACCGTCTATGGCCAGACGGAGGTGACGCGCGACCTGATCGACGCGGCGCCGGAGCGCGGCCTGCCGATCCTGTGGGAGTCGCCGGTCGCGGCGATCGAGGGGATCGAGGGCGCCCGGCCGGCGATCATGCATGGCGAGGGTGGCGCCCGGCGGCTGGATTGCGACTTCGTGGCCGCCTGCGATGGTTCGCGCGGGGCCGGCCGCCAGGCCCTGCCCGCGAGCGTGCGCCGCGAGTTCGAACGCGCCTATCCCTTCGGCTGGCTGGGCGTGCTCGCCGACGTGCCGCCCTGCGACGGCGAGCTGATCTACGCCAGCCACGACCGCGGCTTCGCGCTCGCGTCGATGCGGTCGCCCGTGCGCAGCCGCTACTATGTCCAGGTCGGGCCGGGCGAGCAGATCGACGACTGGCCGGACGAGCGGTTCTGGGACGAGCTGTCCGTCAGGCTGGGCGACGAGGTCGCGGGCAGGATCGTGCGCGGCCCCTCGATCGAGAAGTCGATCGCGCCGCTGCGCTCGTTCGTCGGGGAGCCGATGCAGCACGGCCGCCTGTTCCTGGCCGGCGATGCCGCGCATATCGTGCCGCCGACCGGCGCCAAGGGCCTCAACCTCGCCTCGTCGGATGTCGCCTATCTGTCGGACGCGCTGATCGGCTGGTATGCGCGCGGCGACGAGACCGGGCTCGCCGGCTATGGCGCCCGCGCGCTGGCACGGGTATGGAAGTCCGAGCGGTTCAGCTGGTATCTGACGAAGCTCATGCACCGCTTCCCGGAGGATGGCGCGTTCGAGCGGCGGATGCAGGTCGCGGAACTCGACTATATCGCCGGATCCACCGCCGCGCAGACCAGCATCGCGGAAAATTACGTCGGCCTGCCGCTGTAGGGCAGAGGCCAGGAGAACGGCCGTGACGCTCCCCACCCGCACCGTCGGACCCTTCGCCGTCTCCGCGATCGGACTGGGCTGCATGAACCTGAGCCACGCCTATGGCGCCCCGTCGTCGCCGGAGGACGGCGCCGCGCTGCTCAACCGCGCACTCGACCTTGGCTGCACCTTCCTGGACACCGCCGCGCTGTACGGCGCCGGCGCCAACGAGCGGCTGGTCGGCCGCGCGGTGATGCACCGCCGATCGGAGTTCACGCTCGCGTCCAAATGCGTGCTCGACATGATCGACGGCGAGCGCGGGCTGGACGGCTCGCCCGCGGCGATCGCGCGGACGCTGGACGGCGCGCTGGCACGGCTGGGGACCGACCATATCGACCTCTACTACATGCACCGGCTCGACCGGCTCGTGCCGGTGGAGGAGTCTGTCGGCGCGCTCGTTCGCGCGAAGGAGGCGGGCAAGATCGGCGCGATCGGCCTCAGCGAGATGAGCGCCGGGACGATCCGCCGCGCCCACGCCGTCCACCCGATCGCGGCGGTGCAGAGCGAATATTCGCCGACCTCGCGCAACGTCGAGGCGGGCGTTCTCGCCGCATGCCGGGATCTGGGCATCGCGCTGGTGGCGTTCTCCCCGGTCGCGCGCGGTCTGCTCGCCGGGGCGGTGCGGGGCGACGAGTACGAAAGCGGCGATATCCGCGCGTCCATGCCGCGGTTCGTGGCACCCAATCTGTCGCGCAACCTGGCGCTGGTCGATCGGTTCGACATGCTGGCGCGGGCGGCGGGACTCACCCCGGCGCAGGCCGCGCTCGGCTGGCTGCTGGCCCGGGGAGACGATATCGTCCCGATCCCCGGCACCCGCAGCCTCCCGCATCTTCAGGAAAATCTGGCCGCCGCGACGCTGACGATGCCCGCCGACCTGCTGGCGGCGATCGATGCCCTGTTCCCACCCAACGCGCTTGCCGGCGCGCGCTATTCGGCGGCGATGCAGGCCCAGATCGACACCGAACTGCTGCCCGGCGAACCGGTCGCCCGGCCGTGATCGGGGTACCCGGCGCGACCGGACGCGGTTCCGGGCAGAGTTCGCATGAGCGACGCCGATCGCCAGCGTGCGATCGCTCGTACAAGCATGGGCATGGGAGGTCTCGAGCGGCAAGCGGCGACGCACGGCACGGTCACGTCACGGATTGCCGGGACGCGCCGGACTGGGTAGCGCGAGCGGGTGGATCGTGACGTCTCGCCTTTGCCATGGGACAAGCAGCAGGATCCGGTCCGCGACGCGGCAATCGACGCGTTCGCCAGCTCCCTCGATCCCTCCGACCCCTTCGTCGTCATGTTCCGGGACGCCATCCTGCCTATGGCGATCAGCGACCCGACGCTCGCCGACAATCCCGTCATCTATGTCAACGACGCCTTCGTGCAACTCACCGGATACCCGCGCGACGAAGTCGTCGGGCGCAACTGCCGTTTCCTGCAGGGGCCGCTGACCGACGCTGCGGATATGACTTGCCTGCGCGATGCGATCGCGCGGCGCGTCCGGATCGAGATCGACCTGCTCAACCATCGCAGGGACGGCACGCCCTTCTGGAACCGCCTGCTGGTCGCGCCGGTGTTCGACGGGCGGGGTGAGGCGCGGTACTTCATCGCGTCGCAGCATGACGTGACGCTCGAACGGGTCCGTCTGGTCCGGCTCGAGGCGGAACAGCGGGAAATGCAGGCCGCGGCGGACAGGAGCCGCATGGAGCTTGCCGACAGCGCCTCGCGCCTGGGTTTCGCGTTGCGCGCCGCCCGGCTCGGCGCCTGGACGCTCGAACCAGCAAGCCGGCTTCTGGATGCGACGGACGGCTGCAAGGCCGTCTTTGGCCGCTCGCCGGCGGACGCGTTCGGGTATGACGAGTTCTTCGGCGCCATCCATCCCGACGACCGCGACCGCGTGCTGGCGGCGTTCGAGGCGACCGCCTCGCACGGGGCCGATTACGACGTCGAACATCGCATCGTCCTGCCGACGGGGGAGACGCGGTGGATCGCCATCCGCGGCGAACTCCTCAGCCGCCGCGACGGCAGCCCGCTTTCGATCAGCGGCTTTTCGACCGACATCACCGAACGCAAGCGGGTCGAGGAACACCGCGCCCTGCTCGCCGGCGAACTGACGCACCGCGTCAAGAACACGCTCGCCACGGTCAGCGCGATCGTGAACCAGACGCTGCGGAACGCCACGTCGATGTCGGAGGCGCGGGATGCGATCGGCGGTCGCATCGCCTCGCTCGCGGTCGCGCACGACCTGTTGTTGCGCGACGAGGTCGACGGCGCGTCGATCGGCGACATCGTCGGCGGCGTGATGGCGCCATTCAACGATGAACGCGGTCGCCAGTTCACCGTCAGCGGGCCGGATGTCTGCCTCGAGCCGCGGGTCACGCTCGCGTTGTCGATGGCGCTTCATGAGCTTGCGACCAACGCCAGCAAATACGGCGCGCTGTCGCTCGATGGCGGTCATGTCACGATCGGTTGGAGCGTCGGCACCGCCGCCGGCGGACGACATCTGGCGTTCCGCTGGCAGGAGGAAGGCGGCCCGCCCGTTTCCCCGCCCGAACGGATGGGATTCGGATCCAAGATGATCGAGCGCGTGCTGGCGCAACACCTGCGCGGCGATGTGAAGGTCGATTATCGACGCGAAGGGCTGGTCTTCACGATCGACGCACCGCTCTGAGCGTCCGTTCGGAAACAGGCCGATAGCGGAAAACGAGCCCATGGCGCGTTTCCGGGCCGACTCCAAGCTTGCCCGAAGCGCCGACATCCCCATGTCGTCTTCATGGATGACGACCTGATCCGCCTCGGCCTCATCGACGAGGAGGACATCATCCTTGACGAGGCCGCGCTGTCGCTCGCGTCGCTCGACCATCGCGACGTGGATGTCGCCTCCTATCGGCAGCTGCTCGAGGCGATTGCAACCCGGTTGCGGACGGTCGGCGGAGACCGGACCAGGGCGGATCGGCAGGCGGATGCGCTGGCGGCGGTGCTGCATGGCGAGTTCGACTTCATCGGCGACCGGGCGACCTACGACGATCCCGACAATGCGGACCTGATCCGCGTCGTCGACCGGCGTCGCGGCCTGCCGGTCAGTCTGTCCATCCTCTACGTGGCGGCGGCGCGGCGCATCGGATGGCATGCGAACGTCCTCGACGTGCCGGGGCATGTCCTGGTGCTGGTGGGCGGGGAGGCCGATCCCGTCGTCGTCGACCCGTTCCGGGGCGGCTCGCGGGTCGACCGCGACGAGCTTGCCGCGCTCGTCGCGGCCTCTGGCGTCGGCCGGCCGGCGGCGGTCAGCCATGTCGCGGCGATGCCCAACCGAGCCATTCTCGTCAGGCTGCTGCTCAACCAGGCGATCCGCGCCGAGACGTCCGGCAAGGGGCGACGGGCGCTGGAACTCTATCGCCGGATGACCGCGCTGGCGCCCGGCCATGGACATGCATGGTGGGAACGCGCCCGCCTGGAGCGTGTCGACGGCGATGTCGCGGCGGCGCGGTCGAGCCTCGGCGCCCTGCTGGAGGTGACGCGCGATCCCGACATCAGGCGACGCGTCCGCGACGTGCTCGGCCGGCTGTCGGTGCGCTAGCGCCACGGCTTGCCGGACGCGGCGGGATGCGTCACGGCGGCGATGCGCGCGATGATGGGACAACGCCTCGACGATGGATGCGATGCGAGGGACCGTGACGCGTGGCCGCTCCCTGGGGCTCGATTTCGGGACCACGAACACCGTCGCGGCGACGGTTGACGCCGCCGGCCGGTCGCGGCTGATCGCCATCGAAGGACCCGGCGGCGGCGACGAGGTGTCCCGGTCGGCGCTGTGCTTCTGGCATGACGAGGACGTGCGTGGCGGCCTTGCGGTCGAGGCGGGATCGGCGGCGGTCGCGGAGTATCTGGAATACCCGTCCGACAGCCGGTTCCTCCAGTCGCTGAAGTCGGTCGCGGCCAGCGCCTCGTTCGATACCGCGCCGGTGTTCGACCGGCGGTATCGGTTCGAGGAACTCGGCCGGTTGTTTCTGGAGCGGCTCGCGCCGCGCGCGAACGGCGCGTTCGACGGCCTCGACCGGCTCGTGGTCGGCCGGCCGGTGGAATATGCGGGCGCGCGTCCCGACAGGGCGCTCGCGCGGCGGCGATACGACGCCATGTTCGCCGGCTTCGCGCGCGAGATCCACTACGTCTACGAGCCGTTGGCGGCGGCGTTCGGCCATGCCGCGCTCCTCGGCGAGCCGGCGACGCTGCTCGTCGCCGACTTCGGTGGCGGCACGAGCGATTTCTCCGTGGTCCGGGTGGAGGAGCGCGGCGCCCCGCGCCGCTGCACGCCGCTGGGCCATGCCGGGATCGGCATCGCCGGCGATCGGTTCGATCAGCGGATCGTCGATCGGCTGGTGCTTCCCTTCCTTGGCAAGGGCGGAACGTACCGGTCGTTCGACAAGGTGCTGGACATCCCCGGCGGCTATTTCGCCGACTTCTCCGACTGGTCCAGGCTGGCGCTGATGCGGAACCGCCGGACGCTCGGCGAACTCGACCGCCTCCGGCGCGCCGCGATCGATCCCGAGGCGATCGCCCGCATGATCGCGCTGATCGACGGCGAACTCGGCTACCCGCTCCACGCCGCCGTCGGACAGCTGAAACGCGCGCTGTCGCGGGCGGACAGCGCCACCTTCTCCTTCTCCGGGGCGGACGTCGCGATCGAGGCCGCGGTGGAGCGCGCGGAGTTCGAGGACTGGATCGGCGACGATGTCGCACGCATCGCCGCGACCGTGGACGGGGCGCTCGCCGATGCGGGCGTCGGGCAGGAAGCGATCGACCGCGTCTTCCTGACCGGCGGCACCTCGCTCGTGCCGGCGGTGCGGTCGGTCTTTACCCAACGGTTCGGCGCGGACGCGATCGTCTCCGGCGGCGAGCTGACGTCGATCGCCCACGGCCTCGCGATGATCGCGCAGGAAGAGGACGTGACAGCCTGGACGGCGTGAGCGCGCGCGTCCACCCGTCCGTCCGCAACAGGAGACGTCCGATGTCCGACGACTATGCCCGCGGCCGGCGCGACGGTCTGCGACTTGCCCTGGCCGTCCTCGCAGGCGAGGAGGCGAAATGGGCGGCGCTGCTGGGCGAGAGCCCTTCGTGGCGGACCAACGCCATTCGCGATGTACGGCACAAGACGCTTCGCGTCGCGCAGACGCGCATTCGCACGGTGCTGAACCGACATGCCGCCAAGTCGGGCGCGGAGATCGACGCGGAACTCGCCTCGGCGCTGGAGCGGGTGGGCCTTTGAACCGGGACGACCCGCCGCGGGTCAGTATCGATAGCGCAACTCCGCCCGCCCGCCCGGGGCAAGCACCGGCGACCAGGTGACGATCCCGTCGATGCGGCCGATCCGTTCTCCCTGCGGCTCGATCTTCTGTCCGGCGGCGCCGCCGATCGGGATTTCCAGCGAGACCGGAAAGGGATTGGCGTTGCTCGCCGTCACCACCGCCTCGCCGGCCGATACACCGTCCTGCGTCACCAGGACCTGATGGCTGACGCCGGCGGCGAGGCGGACCGTCTCTCCCACCGCGCGGTCGGTCATGGCGCCGAGGCCCAGCAGCAGCCGGTCGGATCCCCGCCGCGCATAGAGCGCGGTCCCGCCGGCCGGCAGCGGCACGCCCAGACCGGTGCGCTTATCGTTGGCGAGGACCAGGACGATCGCGGCCGGCGTGCCCTCCAGCCGCTGGCCGGGGTATATGCGCCGCCGGTACCGCCGTTCGAAGGGTACCGCCGGTTGCGCGAGCAGCGCCACCTGCTTCTGCGCGCCGGCGGCGACCGTGGTGGCCAAGGGGACGCGATACAGCTTCAGGTCGCCGAGATCCTCGGCCGGGGGCGGGGGCGGGGGCGGGGGCGGCGCGGGAGCAGCTATCGCCGCTGCCATCACCATCGGCGCCATGATCCGTGACGCGGTCACGACGATCTCGTCCGCCGGTTCGAACCGGCGTTCGCGCAGGTCCGACGTCGTGGTGCCGAGCGGGTAGCAGACCAGCCTCAATGCCGCCGCGCCGGCCGGGATCGCGGCCACTGCGACCCGGTTCAGCCGCCCCGCCACCGCCCGCACCGCCGCGTCCGGGAAGCTCTCCCGATTGCCGTTGGCGAGCGTCAGCCAGGCGAACAGGTCCAGCGTGCTCCCGTCCGGGGCGAGGGACGCGACATAGCTCGCCCGCCAGTCGAACCCGGACGCGAGATAGCTCAGCCGCACCGTCACCGTCCGCGCCGCCGGGCTGTTCGTCGTCACGCTCAGCACGGGCTTGCCCGACAGGCCGGGCGGCACGCGGTCGAACGTCAGCCGTTCCGGCAGGCCGGAGCAGCGCAGGGCCTCGACCCCGCCGGCGGTGCGCAGGATCACGCCGGGCGCGGGGCCGGCGACGATCGTCGCATCCTCGCTCACCGGCCGTCCCGTCCCGCGGTCGGTCCGCGTCAGCGTCACCTGCCGCCCCAGCGTGCCGTCTACCAGCGACGCCGGCGACAGCAGCCGGACGTCCCGGTTCTTCTCGGACGCGCCGCCGGGCAGCCCGTCGACGATCGCGCTGACCGGCACGATGCCTTCCGCGACGCCGTCGAAGCGGAGCACCGCGCGCCCGCGGGGCAGGTGGATACGCCGGGTCTCCGTCACCATCGCGAAGCCTTGCAGATAGCGAAGGTCGATGGCGTCCCGCCCGCCTGGCGCGCGATAGACGGTCAGCGCGACGCGATCCGGCCCGGCGGAGACCACGGTCCGAACCTGCGCCGGCGCTGGGCTGGCCGATCCGGCGACCATCAGCGCGACCGCCAGGACTAGCCGTCGCATCAGTAGCGCGTGTCGAACGTCGCCGTGACGGTCGCGCTACCGTTGGCGGGCACCGGCACCTGCCATGCCAGGGTTCCCGCATCGCGCCGTTCGCCCTTGCCGCTGTCCTCGACGACCCGCACGTCGCTCCAGTCGAGGCCGCTCTGGAGGAGCTCGACCGTGACCGGTCGCGACCGGGCGTTGGTCAGCGTGTAGCGCATGGCGGTGCGCCAGCGGTCGTTGCCCAGGCGCGTGTGCGACAGGGTTGCGGGCTGGACCTTGACGTCGAACGCGTCGCCGGTCGGCAGCGCGATCGTCGAGCCTTGCGGCGTGTGGTCGATGCGGTTCTCGCCGGTGAACTGCGGTTCGCCGCGCGCGTCGCGCACATACACGCGCACCACGCCTGCGGGCAGCGCGTCGCCGAGCCCCGCGGCGCCGGAATTGGCGAAGCGGAGCACCGACTGCGCGCTGCGCGGCTCGTCGGCGCTGCCGAGCCAGCCGTTCTCGAACCGATAGCCGGAGCTTGCCGTCACCCCCTTTGCGTCGAGGAAGCTGACCTGCTTGGTCTGCTTGTCGGCGATGGTGGTCCGTTCGGCCAGCGGATAGAGGTAGAAGTCGCCCAGCTGCTCGCGCGTGGCGCTCTGGGTCCCCGCCGTCGTCGTGACCCTGCGCCGCGGCCGGGGCGTGTAGTTGCCGTCGTCGGCTCCGCCGACGTCGCCGGCCACCAGCAGCGTCCTGGCGTTGGCGAAGGTCGTGCCGCTGGTGTTCTTGAGCGTCACCCAGCCCTGGACGTCGACCTTCCCGCTCCTGTCGTCGAACAGCGCGACATAGTCGGCGCTCCAGCCCAGCCCCCGGCTGAGATAGGAGAGCGTCGCGGGCCGCGTTCCCGCATGGCCGCTGGCGAGCGTCACCGTCAGCGTGGGCCGCGCCAGCAAGGCGTCCGGCACCCGGTCGAAGATCGCGCGGACGGGCAGGCCGTCGTCGCGCAGGATCTCGACATGGCCGGCGACCTCTAGGACGACGCCGCCGTTCACCGCGAGCACCCGGGCGCGCTCGCGCGTCTCGGCGCCGGTGGCGGGGTTGGTGCGCAACAGCGTGATGGTCTCGCCGACCGCCTTCTCCATCAGGCTGGACGGCGAGAGCAGGTCGTAGTCGAAGTTCTGCTCGACGACGGTGGCGTCGGGGACCGCCAGCGATACCGTCTCCGCCCGGATCGCGGCGCTGACGTCGGGAAAGCCCTGCCGCACCCGTCCGCTCGCCAGCGCCAGCGACCGCACGTCCTGCACCAGCGCGACGTCGTTGTTGTAGATCGTGACCGACACGTCGCCCTGCGCGCCACCGGAAGGGGGCGACGTCGCCTGCGCGATCGCCGGGGCGGACGCCAGGAGCACCGCCGCACATCCCATCCACCACGCGACCGCCCGCATCGTCCATCTCCCCGACCGCCCCATCATGACGGATGCGGCCGGGCGCGCAAGGTCATGCGGACGTCAGCGCGCGCCGGTCCTGAGCTTCACGCCGGCATAGAAATACCGCCCGACGGCGGAGACCGGCTGGTTGATGGAATTGCCGGGATCCGGTTGCTGGTCCGTCAGGTTGAGCGCGCCGAGATAGAAGGAGACGCCGCTGCGCACCTCGTAGCCGACCTGGACGTCGTGCTGCCACAGGTCGCTGTAGCGGAGCTGCGCCGGCGGCGCATAGTTCGGCGCGTTGTCGGTGGTCAGCTTGTCGACCGTACGGGTTCCGTCCGCCCAGCGCAGATTATAGCCGAGCGTGAACGCGCCCAGCGTCCATGTCGGCGAGAAGTTGGCGTTGAACTTGGGCCGCCCCGCCTGATCGAGATTGTCGGTGACCGGCGCGCCGGGGACGCCGATGAACTCCAGCCGGTTGAGATAGCCGCCGACCAGGCGAAGGTCGAACGTCCCCGCCCCGCCGGTGCGCAGGAGATAGTTGATGTTGACGTCGAGGCCGGCCGTGCGGAAACCGGCGACGTTCTGCGGCTGCACGACATAGCTGACGATGGTGCCCTTGACCGCGGTGACGCCGTTGACGATCCCGACCGTGTTCGTGCGCGTGATCGAGCGACAGAAGGGATTGTCGGTCGTCGGCGAGTCGACGCACAGGTCCGCGAGCGACGACGGATCGGGCGTATTGATAGCGCCCTTCAGGTTGATGTCGTACCAGTCGAACGAGGCGGTCAGTCCGGCGAGGAAGCGCGGTCGCAGCACGACGCCCGCCGTCCACGTCCGTGCCATTTCCGCCTTCAGGTTCGGGTTGCCCGACCGCGATCCGATGACGTTGCTGACGGTCTGCAGCGCGTCCGATACGGTGCCGCCGAGCGATGCCAGCAGCGTCGCGCAGTTGTTCGCCCGATACTGCGTTCCCAGCCCGATCCGCTTGGGCTGGCAGGGATCCTGGAAAAAGGCCGAGTCGCCGCTGACCGGCTGGAACAGCTCGCCGATGTTGGGCGCGCGCACCGCCTCTCCATAGGAACCGCGGAAGCTGATGTCGCGGATCGGTGCGTACACGCCGTTGAACTGCCACGTCGTGGTGTCGCCGATCGTCGAATAATGCGAGAAGCGATAGGCGGCGCCGACAGACAGCGTCTCGGCGAAGCGGCTGCCCTGCAGGATCGGCGCGTTGAGCTCGCCGAACGCCTCCTTCACGTCGAACCGGCCGCCCGACGCCACCACCAGCGACGGCTCGGTATAGGCGATGAAGCGGTTGTTGACGAGGTTGTCGCTGGGATTGAAGTTGCTCGTCTCGCGGCGGTACTCGCCGCCGAACGAGAATTGCAGCGGACCGCCGGGCAGCCGGAAGAACGCGCCGAAGTCGCCGCTGACCGACGCGTTCGCCACCGACTGCGTGATGCGCGCGAAGCTGGTGTCGTTCACCTGGAAATAGCCGAGCGCGGCCTGGCTGGTCGGACCCGGCCCGAACAGGCTGACGGGCAGGCAGGCCGGGTTGCCGCCGGAAAGGTTCGACCGGCATACCGGCTGGCCCGTCGTCGGGCTGGTCACAACGTCGAGCGCCTGGTTGTAGCGGTCGTTCAGCAGCTCGTTCAGCTTCGTGATCGCGACATCGGTCCGGCCATATTCGTAATAGGCGTCATAGGTCGCATGGCTGCTGATCCGGCCGGAGGCGTCGAGCACGCCGCGATACGTCTGGCGGAAGTCGCTTTCGCCGTGGCGGCCGTAATCGATGTTGTCGCGCGTGACCGAGACGAACGACTGGCCGGCGGCCAGCGCGGCGTTGCGGATCGCGGTGGGCACGAACGGATTGTCGAGCGTGATCGGCGTTCCATAGGTGCCGATGTAATAGTCGAAGGTAGTCGCCTTCGTCTGCGCGTACTTGCCCTCGATCGACAGCTTGAATGCGTCCGACACGTCGTAATGACCAAGCAGGTTGACGTCGTGGCGCACGATCCGCGGCGCGAGGTCGCCCGAGTAGAAACCGGCGACCGGCGTGTCGTCGCCGCCGGTGGAGTAATAGGAGGCGGGCGTGCCGTGGCGATACGGCTGGCCCAGCCCGTTGAAGTCGGCGAAGCCGTCGCCGTCCACGTCCACCGCGCCGATCGGCGACTCGCCCGGATAGCGAAGGTCGCCGACCAGCACGTTCTGCGGCAGCGCGGGGTTGGTCCCGGCCGCGTCGTTGGGGATCAGGTAGCGGCGCTGGTCTGCGCGCAGGTACGCGCGGTCGTCGTTCTCCAGCCGGTCGTCGGCGTTGAACTCATAGGCCAGCGTCAGGTTCGCGCGTCCGTCCGCGAAATTGTGGCCGACCGCGATCGAGGCGAAGCGGTTGCCCGCGTCGCCGCGGCTGGAAATGCCGATCTGGCTGCGCGCGGAGATGCCGTCGAAATTGCGTTTCAGGATGAAGTTCACGACGCCCGACACGCCGTCCGCGCCATAGACGGCCGATGCGCCGCCGGTCAGCACGTCGACCCGCTCGATCAGGTCGGTCGGAATGCTGTTGATGTCGACCGCGGCGCTGTTCGCCTCGCCCGCGACATGACGGCGACCGTCGACCAGCACCAGGGTGCGGTTGGTGCCGAGGTTGCGCAGGTTCAGCTCGTTCAGCCCGGCCGCGCCGAACGGATTGGAATAGACCGCGTTGCCGCCGGAGGTCTGGGTGGAGTCGCGCGACCCGGTCAGCGCGGGGATGCGCTCCAGGAAGTTGGTGATGTTGGTGTTGCCCGACTGCTGGATCGCGGCGGCGTTGAACGAGACGATCGGGTTGGGCGCGGCATAGTCGGGGCGGACGATGCGCGATCCGGTGACGACGACGTCCGCCTGTGCCCCGGCCGCCCGCGCCTCGGCCGGCTGTGCGGCGGCAGCGGTGGCCGGCTGTG
>NZ_CAHJWW010000032.1 GCF_903643035.1 Sphingomonas bacterium
GATCCAGCCCGCCAGGTTGCGCGCCGGCCCGCCGGACGCGGTGTTCAGCGCCTGGTCCCCCGGATGGTAGCTCGCCAGCGCCAGCGCGGCGAGCAGCGTGGCTCCGAAGATCGCGCCCGCGACCGCGATCGCGCCGCCGCGCACCGCGCCCTGTCGCATCGATGCGCGCCACATCGTCGGCTGCTGCGCCCGGCTCGCCATCGCCCGTGTCCCCGTTCCCGTTACGCCCCCGATTCTTGCCGAGCCGCGATGCGCCGTCAAGCTGAACGCCGGCCTCCCCCGGGCTTCAGGTCAGCGCAATGTCGCCGGGACCATGCAACCCACAGGCGGGTGCGTTGTTACCCGACCCGAGGAGAATGGCGATGAAGAAGACCATGTTGGCCGCGATGGCCGCGATGACGATGGCGCCGGCGCTGCTGCCGGGCGCGGCGGTGGCGCAGAGCTACCAGAACGATCAGCGTTACCAGAACGACCAGCGCGACCAGCGCGATCAGCGTGACGAGGGTTATCGCGGCGACCGCAGCTATCGCGGCGACGACGGCCGCTACTACCCGTGCAAGAAGTCGAGCGGCACGACCGGGACGGTCGCGGGCGCGGTCGGCGGCGGCGTGCTCGGCCATGTGCTGGGCGGCGGCACGCTCGGCACGCTGGCGGGCGCGGGCGGCGGCGCTCTGCTCGGCCGTCACCTCGACAAGAAGCATGACTCGGCCCAGAACCGCAGGAACGGCTGCTGATCCCCGACCGGGAACGGCGGACACGACCAGGAACCCGCTCGCCTGTCGGCGGGCGGGTTTTTCTTTGGCGTCGGCGAGGGGGCGGGCGTAGGGCGGCACCATGATCCAGGCTGACGTCCTCATCCTCGGCGGCGGGCTCGTCGGCGCCTGTCTCGCGACCGCGCTCGACTCGCACGGCCTGTCCTCGATCGTCGTCGATCCCGCCGACCCGGCGGTGACGCTCGCTCCCGGCTTCGATGGCCGCGCCTCGGCGGTGGCGAGCGCCAGCGGGCGGATGCTCGACGCGATCGGCGTCGGCGCGCGCGTCGCGGGCCGGGGCTGCGCGATCCGCTCGATCCGGGTAAGCGACGGGCTGGAACCCGGCAAGCTGGACTTCGTGGCGGCGGACGGCGACCCGCTGGGGACGATGTACGAGAACAGGCTGCTGCGCCGCGCGATGCACGAGGCGACGTCGGCGGCGGGGCTGGTGGACCTGCGCACCGGAACGCGCGCGGCCGACGTGGTGCGCGACGGCGCGGGCGTCCGCGCGACGCTGTCGACCGGGGAGGATGTGCGCGCCGAACTGCTGATCGCCGCCGACGGGCGTGCGTCCGCGACGCGCGAGGCGGCCGGGATCGCGGTCGCGCGCTGGTCCTACGACCACCGCGCGATCATCGCCGCCTTCCACCACGAGCGCACGCACGACGCGACCGCCTATGAGATCTTCTATCCCGCGGGGCCGTTCGCGATCCTGCCGCTGCCCGACGACGACGTCGGCCATCGCTCGGCGCTGGTGTGGACGGTGGCGGAGCGCGACGCGACCGGGATGATGAAGCTGGGCGACCGCGGCTTCCTTGCGGAGGCGGAGGCGCGGATGGGCGGCTTCCTGGGCAGGTTGTCGGCGCCGGCGCCGCGATCGGGCTATCCGCTGGGCTTCCACCATGCCGCCCGGATCACCGCCGGACGGCTGGCGCTGGTGGGCGACGCGGGCCACGGCATCCACCCGATCGCGGGCCAGGGCCTGAACCTCGGCCTGCGCGACGTCGCCGCGCTGGTCGAGGTGCTGGTGGAGGGCAGGCGGCTGGGCCTGGACCTTGGCGATGCGCAGCTTCTTGCGCGGTACGAGCGGTGGCGCAGCCTCGACGTGGCGATGGTGGCGGTGGCGACGGACACGCTGACGCGGCTGTTCGGCATCCCGGGCAGGACCGCGAGCGCGGTGCGGCGGCTCGGCATCTCCGCCGTCGACCGCATCCCCGCGCTCAAGGACCGCTTCATGGCCGAGGCGAGGGGCGAGAGCGGCGACGTGCCGCGCCTGCTGCAGGGAATGATGGCCTGACGGTCCCCCTCCCGCTCGCGGGAGGGGAGACGCGCCCGGCCTTTCCCGCGGGAAAAGGCTATTCCTCGTGGCCCTTCAGCTCGTCGCCCGTCATGCGCGTGACATGCAGCACGTTGGTCGATCCCGGCGTCTTGAACGGCACCCCCGCCATTAGCACGATCCGGTCGCCGGCGGCGGCGATGCCGTGGCGCAACGCCATGCGCTTGGATTTCGCCACCATCTCCTCGAACGACGACACGTCGCGCGTGTGGATCGCATAGGTGCCCCACAACAGCCCCAGCCGCCGCGCGGTCTCAAGCCGGGGCGTCAGCACCACGACCGGCACGCCGGGCCGCTCGCGCGCCACGCGCCGCGCGGTGGAGCCCGATGTGGTGAAGCAGATGATCGCCTTGGCCGACACGGTCCGCGCAATGGCGGCCGCCGCCTCCGCCAGCGCGTCGGCGGTGGTGGGATCGGGCTTGGTGACGGTGAAGTGGATGCGGTCGCCATGCGCGGGGTCGAGCTCCACCGCCTCGCCGATCGCGTTCATCATCGCCACCGACTGCACCGGCCAGTCGCCCGCCGCGCTTTCCGCCGACAGCATGATCGCGTCCGCCCCGTCGTAGATCGCGGTCGCGACGTCCGACACCTCGGCGCGGGTGGGCGAGGGGCTCTTAATCATCGACTCCAGCATCTGCGTCGCCACCACCACCGGCCGGCCCATCCGGCGCGACAGCTCGACGATGCGCTTCTGGAGCGGGGGCACCTGCTGCGGGGGCAGCTCGACGCCCAGGTCGCCGCGCGCGACCATCACGCCGTCGCACACCTCGATGATCTCTTCCAACCGGTCGATCGCGGCCGGCTTCTCGATCTTGGCGAGCAGCGCGGCGCGGCCGGCGATCAGCAGCCTCGCCTCCGCCAAGTCCTCCGGCCGCTGCACGAACGACAGCGCGATCCAGTCCACCCCCTGGTCGACCGCCCAGGCGAGGTCGGACCGGTCCTTGTCGGTCAGCGCCGCCATCGGCAGCACGACGTCCGGGACGTTCAGGCCCTTGTTGTCGGACAGCGACCCGCCGACCTCGACCAGCGCCTCGATCCGGTCGGGCGTGTTGTCGGCGACGCGCAGCACCAGCTTGCCGTCGTCCAGCAGCAGCCGCGCGCCCGGCTCGATCGCCTCGAAGATCTCGCGGTGCGGCAGCTGGACGCGGATGGCGTCGCCGGGTTCGGCCGATCGGTCGAGGTGGAACGTCGACCCGGTGACGAGGTCGACCCGCCCGCCCGCGAACCGCCCGACGCGCAGCTTGGGACCCTGAAGATCCGCCAGGATCGTCGTCGGCCGGCCGAACCGCTCCTCCAGCGACCGGATCGCCGCGACCACCGCGACCTTGGACTGCTGGTCCCCGTGGCTCATGTTGATGCGGAAGGCGTCGGCGCCCGACTGGAACAGCGTCGCGATCATCTCCGTGCTGCTCGATGCGGGACCCAGCGTCGCGAGCACGCGCACCTTGCGCGCGCGGGGACCCGGACGGGGATCGGGACCCGGTTCGGGCCGGGAACCGGACCGGGGGCTGGGGGCCTTGGTCATGATTGCGTTCCTCGGCTTGTGCGCGGGCCGTCCTAGGGAATAACGCGGGGCAAGCAACGAGGGATTGTGCATGACGGACATCGACGATGCGACCGCGGCGGCGGCGTTCCGCCGGCTGGTGGCGCACCTGCGCGATCGCGAGGACGCGCAGAACGTGGACCTGATGGGGCTCGCGGGCTTCTGTCGCAACTGCCTGGGCGACTGGGTGGCGGAGGCGAGCGGCGGCGCGCTCGACACCGCCGCGGCACGCGAGGCGGTGTACGGCATGCCCTATGCCGCCTGGAAGGCGCGCCAGCCGGCGGCGACGGCCGCGCAGCTGGCCCGCATGGCCGAAAGCCTGAAGAAGAACGCGTGACGCCGCCCGCGCGCGTGGTTAAGGCGCGCGGCCCCCGTCGGGGGATCGCGTTTCACAGGATCGACCGCCCATGACCGACAACGTCTCCGCCGAGCAGCTGCGCCAGTTCATCGAGCGCGTGGAAAGGCTGGAAGAGGAGAAGCGCGCGATGCAGGACGACATCAAGGACACCTATGGCGAGGCGAAGTCGACCGGCTTCGACGTCAAGACGATGCGCTCGATCGTCCGCCTGCGCCGCATGGAGAAGCATCACCGCGACGAGGCGGACGCGCTGTTGGAAACCTACCGACAGGCGCTGGGGCTCCAGTGATACTCGTCCCACCGGCGGCTCTCGGCGGTAGCCGGCGGCTGGCGCGGAGGCGGCGGGGAGCGTAACAGCCGCGCATCGCCCAAGAGGACATCATGGCAGGTCATTCCAAGTACAAGAACATCATGTACCGCAAGGGCGCGCAGGACAAGAAGCGGTCCGCGTCGTTCGGCAAGCTCAGCCGCGAGATCACCGTGGCGGCCAAATCGGGGCTGCCCGATCCCGACACCAACGCCCGCCTGCGCGCCGCGATCAACGCCGCCAAGGCCGCGTCGATGCCCAAGGACAATATCCAGCGGTCGGTCGACAAGGCGAGCCGCGCCGACGCCGAGAACTACGAGGAGATCCGCTACGAGGGCTTCGGTCCCGGCGGCGTCTCGCTCATCATCGAGGCGCTGACCGACAACCGCAACCGCACCGCCACCAACGTTCGCACCGCCGTGGCCAAGAACGGCGGCAACCTCGGCGCGTCGGGCTCCGTCAGCCACGGCTTCGACCGGATGGGCCTCGTCAGCTACCCCGCCTCGGCCGGCGATGCAGAGACGGTGTTCGAGGCCGCGCTGGAGGCGGGCGCCGAGGACGTGAGCTCCACCGACGACGGCCACGAGATCTGGACGGCGGTGGGCGACCTGCACGAGGTCGCGACCGCGCTGGCGCCGGTGCTCGGCGAGCCAGAGGGCGCGAAGCTCGCCTGGCGCGCGCAGACGACCGTCGCGGTGGGCGAGGGCGAGGCGGAACAGCTGTTCAAGCTGATCGACGCTCTGGACGACGATGACGACGTTCAGACCGTCTGGGGCAACCACGAGGTCAGCGACGAGGTGCTGGAGCGGCTGGGGTGATCCCCTCACCCGCTTGCGGGAGGGGTTGGGCGCGGGGCGTCCTGGGGCGGTGCTCTCGCGCTCGTGCCCACCCCCCGGCCCCCTCCCGCGAGCGGGCGGGGGAGGCATGATCGTCCTCGGCCTCGACCCCGGCCTTGGCACCACCGGCTGGGGCGTGATCCGCGCCGAGGGCAACCGCCTGTCCCATCTCGCCAACGGTCGGCTTCGGACCGGGACGGCCGAGCCGCTCGCCCGCCGGCTCGCGCATCTGGACACCATGCTGGCGGCCGTGATCGCCGATCACGCGCCACAGGCGGCGGCGGTGGAGGAGGTGTTCGTCAACTCGAACCCGCAGTCGACGCTGAAGCTCGGCCAGGCGCGCGGCGTCATCCTGCTCGGCGTGGCGCGCGCCGGGATCGAGCCGGGCGAGTACGCCGCTCGCCTCGTGAAGAAGGCGGTGGTGGGCACCGGGGCCGCGGAGAAGGCGCAGGTCCACGCGATGGTCGCCCGCCTGTTGCCCGGCACCGCGATCGACGGCCCGGACGCCGCCGACGCGCTGGCGGTGGCGATCTGCCACGCGCACCACCTCGCCAGCCGGCGGGGGATGGGGGACTGATCTTATCTCATCCTCCCCCTGGCGGGGGGAGGTGGCCGGCGCAGCCGGACGGAGGGGGAGGTGCGCAGGACGGAGCCGGTTCGAAACCGCCCCCTCCGTCAGCCCTGCGGGCTGCCACCTCCCCCTGGCGGGGGAGGACAAGGGGGTCCATCCCTCCCGCGTCACCTTGCCCGCGTCAGGCTCAGGAACACGTCCTCCAGGTCCGCCTCGCGCGTGGAGACGTCGACGATGCCCAGCCCGTCGCGGGTCACCGCCGCCAGCACCTGCCCTGCGTTCACCCGGTCCTTGGAATAGGTGATCTCCAGCACGCGGCTGCCCTTCAGCACCACCTTGTCGAAGCAGACCGCATCGGGCGCGGCATCCAGGTCGCGGTCGACCGTCACCGCCACCACCTTCTCGCGCGCGCGGCCGACCAGCTCCCGCGTCGGCTCGTTCGCCACGACGCGGCCGTGGTTGATGATCGCGATCCGGTCGCACAACTGCTCGGCCTCCTCCAGATAGTGGGTCGTCAGCACCACCGTCACGCCGCCGTCGTTGAGCTCGCGGACATAGGTCCACAACTGCTGGCGAAGCTCGATGTCGACACCCGCGGTCGGCTCGTCGAGCACCAGCACGGGCGGAGCGTGGACCAGCGCCTTGGCCACCATCAGCCGCCGCTTCATGCCGCCCGACAGGGTGCGGGCATAGGCGTTCGCCTTGTCCTCCAGATGGACGGCGCGCAGCAGCTCCATCGACCTGCGCGCCGCCCTGGGCACGCCGTACAGCCCGGCCTGGATGTCCAGCGTCTCCAGCGGCGTGAAGAAGGGGTCGAACAGGATCTCCTGGTTGACGATGCCGATCGCCGCCTTCGCGTTGCGCGGGTGCGCATCGATGTCGAACCCCCAGATCGAGGCAGTCCCGCTCGTCTTGTTCACGAGCCCGGCGAGGATGTTGATGAGCGTCGACTTGCCCGCCCCGTTGGGACCCAGAAGCCCGAAGATCGAACCCTGCGGCACATCGACGCTCACCCCGTCGAGCGCGCGCTTGCCCCCGGCGTAGGTCTTGGACAGGTCCCGGATGGCGATGGCGGCGTCGGTCATGCCGCGGCCCTAGACGAGTTGCGGAGGGCGCGACAGCATCCAGGCGGCATTGTGGAAGGCCGGGACGCTTGCTATCCGCGCAGACATGGTTCCGCCGCTAGAAACGATCCGTACCACCAGCCACCGTGTCGCCTGCGACGGGGCGAGCGACATTCCGGGCGGCGCCGCGCTCGGCCATCCGCGCGTGTTCCTCCAGATCGACGACGGCGGCACCGTCGACTGCGGCTATTGCGACCGGCGCTTCATCCTCGTCGGCGGTCCGGCGGACGGCGCGGACCAGTCGACGATCCGCGATCACGGGGATGGCGCAGGACGATAAGCCATCTATATCGTACCGATGACCGCAGCCGCCGATCCCCGCTCGTTCCTGTACCGCGACGATCTCGATCCCGAGATCGCGCGCAAGCTGACCGCCGACGCGCTCGCGCGGGCCGACGACGGCGAGCTGTATCTTCAGTACAAGAAGTCCGAGGCGTTCGGGTTCGACGACGGGCGGCTGAAGACCGCTTCCTACGACACGCAGGGCGGTTTCGGGCTGCGCGCGGTGGCGGGCGAGACGACCGCCTTCGCGCACGCAAGCGAGATGACACCCGCCGCGATCCGGCGGGCGGCGCAGACGATGGCGCTGATCGATCCCACCTCGACCCCGCGCAGCCCGGCGCCGCAGGGTACGAACCGCCACCTGTACACCGATGCCGATCCGCTCGACTTGGTGCCGTTCGCCGACAAGGTGAACCTGTGCCAGACGATCGACGCCGCCGCGCGTGCCCGGGATCCGCGCGTCGCGCAGGTGTCGGTATCGTTGATGGGGTCGTGGCAGGTCGTCGAGATCGTGCGTGCCGACGGCTTCGTGGCCACCGACGTGCGCCCGCTCGTACGGCTGAACGTCTCGATCGTGGCGGAGCAGGACGGGCGGCGCGAGACGGGCACGTTCGGGATCGGCGGCCGCCATCTCTACGACCGGGTGATGGAGCCCGCGACGTGGAACCGCGCGATCGACGAGGCGCTGGCGCAGGCGCTGGTCAACCTCGAGTCGGTCGCGGCGCCGGCGGGCGAGATGACGGTCCTGCTGGGGCCGGGCTGGCCGGGCGTGCTGCTGCACGAGGCGATCGGCCACGGGCTGGAAGGGGACTTCAACCGCAAGGGCACGTCCGCCTTCTCGGGAAGGATCGGCGAGCGGGTGGCCGCCCCGGGGATCACGATCGTGGATGACGGGTCGATCCAGGACCGTCGCGGCTCGCTGACGATCGACGACGAGGGTACGCCGACCGGCGAGACGGTGCTGATCGAGGACGGCATCCTGAAGGGCTACATGCAGGACCGGCTGAACGCGCGGCTGATGGGCGTCTCGCCCACCGGCAACGGCCGGCGCGAGAGCTTCGCGCATGCGCCGATGCCGCGGATGACCAACACCTTCATGAAGGCCGGCCGCGACGACCCCGCCGAACTGTTGGGCCGGGTGAAGCGCGGCATCTTCGCCAAGGCGTTCGGCGGCGGATCGGTCGACATCGTGTCGGGCAAGTTCGTCTTCTCGTGCACCGAGGCGTATCTGATCGAGGATGGCAAGCTGGGTGCCCCGATCAAGGGCGCGACGCTGATCGGCGACGGGCCGAGCGTGCTGACCAAGGTGACGGGGATCGGCAACGACTTCGCGCTCGACGAGGGGATCGGCATGTGCGGCAAGGGCGGGCAGAGCGTCCCGGCGGGCGTCGGCCAGCCGACGCTGCTGGTCGACGGATTGACGGTGGGCGGGACGGCGGTCTGAAGCGGATCAGATACCGCTGACGAGCATGTCGAGTGCCCGTTTGATCTGATCCTGCTCGTTGGCAAGGGTTGCAATCGTGCTCTCTATGTCTCGCCGATCTACACTGCGGGCCAGCGGCGTCAGCATGATGAGGCGTTTGCCCTCGACATCGAACATCAGCGTCAGATGCTTGAGTTCGGCTGGATGAGAGGCACGCAGCGGCACGACGAAGCGGGACGGAAGCGCGTCCAAAAGGTCAGACTGGCAGTCGAGCACCAGACCGCCACCGCGCAGGCGATAAACGTCGAATTGTGCCATCACAAGGGCGGCAGATGTGCCAGCGGATCGCCTTCGCGGTCATACCAATCGGCCCAGGTAGCAAGCGGCTCTCTGTTCTCCTCCCGCCAATGCTGCTCGCGTGCGGTTTTCACCTCACGCGCAAGTACGCGATCCACCGTTCGCGAGAGTTTGAGACCTAACTCGCGTACCGCTTCGACCGTCTTACGATCGAGCAGCAGGTTGACGCGCTGGCGTGTGGAGACTGGCTCACGCAAAATATGCGCATCATTGACGCCGTCAACCCAGCGCCATCAGCTTCGCCTCCGCCTCTCGGTCCATCTCCGCGCGACTTTTCCGTTCCGCCGCCGTCTTAAGCTGGCCGCAGGCAGCGTCGATATCGCGACCGCGCGGCGTGCGGACAGGGGCGGAGATGCCGGCCTGGAACACGATCTCGGAAAAGGCGCGCACCCGCTCGGGCGTCGAACATTCATACGCCGCGCCGGGCCATGGATTGAACGGGATCAGGTTCACCTTGGCGGGCAGGCGATAGTGGCGGATCAGCCGGACCAGTTCGTGCGCGTCCGCGTCCGAGTCGTTCTTGTCGCGCAGCATGACATATTCGAAGGTGATCCGCCGCGCGTTGTTGGCGCCCGGGTAATCGGCGCATGCCTGCAGCAGCTCGTCGATG
Source organism: Sphingomonas bacterium (assembly GCF_903643035.1). Taxonomy (GTDB): domain Bacteria; phylum Pseudomonadota; class Alphaproteobacteria; order Sphingomonadales; family Sphingomonadaceae; genus Sphingomonas. The sequence continues at coordinate 9,500 of NZ_CAHJWW010000032.1, forward strand.
CCGTATTTGCGGTTCAGCGGCACGATCTCGTCGCGCACCTCCTTGCGTACCGCATGCAGCGACACGGCGAGGTTCACCCCGATCTCCTCGCCTGCCCGCGCCATCATCGGCACGACGCCCGATGTCGACAGGGTGATCCGCCGCTTCGAGAGCGCGAGGCCGTCGCCGTCCATCACGAGCCGCAGCGCGTCGCGCACCGCATCGAAATTGTAGAGCGGCTCGCCCATGCCCATCATCACGATGTTGGTGAGCATCCGCCCCTCGGGCTGCGACGGCCACTCGCCGAGCGAGTCGCGCGCCAGCATCACCTGGCCGACGATCTCGCCCGCGGTCAGGTTGCGGACCAGGCGCATCGTCCCGGTATGGCAGAAGCGGCAGTTGAGCGTGCAGCCGACCTGGCTCGACACGCACAACGTCCCCCGGCCGGCATCGGGAATGAACACCATCTCGTAATCCTGCGCGTCTGGCGAGCGCAGCAGCCACTTGCGCGTGCCGTCGGACGAGACCTGCGCCTCCACCACCTCGGGCCGGGAGATCGCGAACCGCTCGGCCAGCCACGGGTACTGCGCCTTCGCGATGTCCGTCATCGCGGAGAACTCGGTCGCGCCGCGGTTGTAGAGCCAGTGCCAGATCTGCTTGGCGCGCAGCTTCGCCTGCCTCGGCTCCAGGCCGGCGTCCGACAGGGCCGTCCGCAACTGGTCCTTGGACAGACCGATCAGGTCGGTTCGTCCGTCCGGCCGCGGTGCGGGCGTGCGGACGACGGGTACGGGATCGACATGCCCGGGCATGGACATCAGGGCGGCGGCGGTGGCGGGCATCGACAGGATATAGCCCAGCGCGGCCGGAACTTAAATGGCGCGTCGGCGCGGAGTTCGCGTCGCGCCCTGCATGCGTGCATGCGTGCGTGCGTGTGTGAGGTTCGGGGCAGGGACATGACTCCACCCGCCGGACGTTCTTCGCCGGACTGACGGCCCGGTTCGGCACCGACGGGAGAACACGATGCGAGCCTTTCCGATCATGGCCTGCCTCGCACTCTCGGCCTGCGCCACCTTGCCTCCCGATGCGCCACCGGCGGCATTGACACCGGCGTTCGACCCGCTTGCCTTCTTCGCGGGCCGGACGGAGGGCAGGGGGCGACTGACGATCGCCTTTCATCGCGGCGTCGCCATTCTTGTGCATGGATCGGGCACGATCGAGCCGGACGGCGCGATCCACCTGACGCAGGCCGTGGTGGTGGACGGCAAACCGCCGACGCGGCGCGACTGGCGGATCGCCCGCTCGCTTGATGGTACATACCGCGGCACGCTGAGCGATGCGCGCGGCCCGGTGACCGTGATCGCCAGGGGCAACCGGCTGCACATCCGCTTCGCGATGGCGCACGGCCTGTCGGCGGAACAATGGCTCGTGCTGGAGCCCGGCGGCCAATCGACGTTGAACCGGCTGACCGTGCGCAAGCTCGGCGTCGTCGTGGCGCGGGTGGACGAGCGGATCGTGCGCGTGCCGCAAGGCGCCGCGATGTCCTACCCTCCCGCGCAACCCAGCGTCGCCGCATCGATCGCGGTCGCGGCGCCGGTCAGCAGATAGGTGTCCGCGAACGGCTCGCCGCGTGCGCTGACCGCCTCGATGCTCATGCTGTGCTGGCCGCGCAGCGCCGCGACCAGCGTATGGTCGGTCGCGGCGTCGGGGCTCCAGACGCCGCTGCCATGTCCCGTCAGGCGGAAGCGGCGCTCGCCGACGCTGAGCGTCACCGGCGTGTCGTCGCCGCGCGCGGCGGACAGGCGCACGAACAGGACGTCGCCGCGACGCTGGCCGGGCCAGCGTGCGATGCTGGCGAATGGGCGCCATGCCGGGCGCCGTCCGGTGCGTGCGGGCACCGCGATCGCGAAGCAGCGTGCCGGTTCCCGGTCGCGGAACGCTCCCCAGCCGTCGAACACGCCCAGCGGCTCGCGCCCCTGCGTCGTGCTCGCCGCCAGCAGCAGCGCGAGGATCATGCAGGACCCTTGACCGCGCCTGGGCGCACGATGAAGTCCGGCCCCTGTCGCTCTGCCGCCATGTCATCGAGGTAGCTGCGGCGGACGCCGGCAGGCAAGGGCGTTAAGTCTCCACTTACCATTACGGCCTGAAGGAAGACCCGGCGGCGCTTGCAGGACCGGCAGGCGCGCCTGTAGGGTCGCCTGCAAGCACGGCAGCGGACTCGCGCGTGGGGGACAAGACGGCATGAAGGCGACGATCGAACGCGCGACGCTCCTGAAGGGGCTGAGCCATGTGCAATCGGTGGTCGAGCGCCGCAACACGATCCCGATCCTGTCCAACGTCCTGATCGAGGCGACGTCGGACGGCGGCCTCAGGCTGATGGCCACCGATCTCGATCTGCAGATCAACGAGCGTATCGGCGCCGCGGTCGACCAGCCCGGCGCGACGACCGTGTCCGCGCACACGCTGTTCGACATCGCCCGCAAGCTGCCGGAGGGCGCGCAGGTACAGTTCTCCGCCGCGGAAGGGCGGATGGCGATCATGGCCGGGCGCGCGCGCTTCAGCCTCGGCACGCTGCCGCGCGAGGACTTTCCGGTGATCGCCGAGGGCGAGCTGCCGGTGAAGTTCGAGCTGCCGGCCGATACGCTCAAGCAGATGATCGACAAGACACGCTTCGCGATCAGCACGGAGGAAACCCGTTACTACCTCAACGGCATCTTCCTACATGTGACGAAGGATGCGACGCCGGTCCTGAAGGCCGCGGCGACGGACGGCCACCGCCTCGCGCGGGTGACGATGCCGCGCCCGGAAGGGGCGGAGGAGATGCCCGACGTCATCGTGCCGCGCAAATGCGTGGCCGAGCTGCGCAAGCTGCTTGACGAGGTGGACGGCTCCGTCGGCGTGTCGCTGTCGCCCACCAAGATCCGGTTCGACCTGGGGCAGGCGGTGCTGACGTCCAAGCTGATCGACGGCACCTTTCCCGATTACTCGCGGGTGATCCCGACGGGCAACGACAAGATCCTGAAGCTAGACCCGCGCGGGTTCGAGGACGGGGTGGACCGCGTCTCCACCATCGCGACGGAGAAGACGCGTGCGGTGAAGATGGCGCTCGACCGCGACCGGATCACGCTGTCCGTGAGCAGCCCCGAAAACGGCACGGCGGCGGAAGAGGTGCCCGGCGATTATACCGCGGCGCCCTTCGAGATCGGCTTCAACTCGCGCTATCTGCTCGATATCCTCGGCCAGATCGAGGGCGATGTGGTTGAGGTGCATCTGGCGGACGCCGCGGCGCCGACGTTGATCCGTGAAAGCGACAAGTCGAACGCGCTGTACGTGCTGATGCCGATGCGCGTGTAGATCGGGATTGAGGCGCAAGCCGACTGTTCGCTTCTTCCGGCTGTCGCCGTGGCATCGCAAAAGCCCCAGATCGCGGCTATCATGTCGCATGATCGGACTGCCGCCTGAGGGCTGCTTGAAAGGCCCTCAGGACGCTCGCCGTCCTGTGCCGTTCGGGCCAGGTCTGTATTGTACCTATCGATCCGTTCCCGGCAGACGGGGCATGAGAGCTCGCGGCATCATTTGTGAATGGGATGCGACGCGACCGTTCGCCGGTCAGGTCTTCGACCCGACCGATACGAAAAGGGCCGCGCGATCACCCGCGCGGCCCTTGCCGATCTTCACGATCTGCGGAACTCGGCTTACGCGTTCGCGGCGCTCGCCTTGATGTTGCCGTTGATGCCCGAGGGGAAGAACCCGCCGCTCGTCACCGACGTCTTGGTCAGAAAGACCTCGTTCAGCACGTTGGCGGCGGTTCGGCCGTACACGATGCTGTCGCCGTCGGTCGGCACGATGTTGGACGCCGGGTAGGAAGCGCCGTTCGCCGTCACCGTGCCGGGGTTTATCACGCCCTGATCGTCGTCGCTTGCGCCGTCGAGCGAGTCGCGGGCGGTGGAGATCATCTCCGAGAACGTCCGGTCGGTGGGCACCATCGACAGGCCACGCCGATACAGCAGCGTGCGGATCAGACCCGAATGGTAGGCCTCCGTCGCCAGGATGCCGGCAGCCGCGTCGACGATGACGCTGCTGGTGATGAGCGCGGCCGCTCCCTTGTACGCGGTCACGCCCACGTCTGTCAGCAGCATCGCGCCGAGCAGCCAGTTGTCGTCGGACGCATAGGGGTCGAACGTCCCCGTCGCGCTGACGACACCCGCCGCGCGGGCCGCCGCCGTGAAGGCACCGGTCGCGCTGCCGTCGATGTTGATCGCCGGCTGTGCCACCGCCGCGGTGTTGAGTTGGCTTCGCAGGAACAGGATATGGGTGATCTCGTCCTGCGCGATCTCACGCGCATAGCTTGCCACCGTCGCGTCGGCGAAGGTGACCTGACGACCGCCGACCACCGCGCCCTGCGTACCGGTGCCGGTCAGCAGGCTGGAGTTCGGTCCTTGGCCGAATGCGGCGAAGGAATAGTAGTTGCCTTCCAGATATTCGAGCGTCAGCGCGAAGTTCAGGATGTCGACGTCGGATACGGCGGTGGTGGCCGTCGGCGACGGCGTCGGCGCCACGGGCGCAGCCGGCGAACCCTGGTCGTCGCAGGCCGACAACATCGACAGGCCACCGGCGGCGGCGATGCCCGCGCCGGCTATCTTGATGAAGCGGCGGCGCTCGGCGCGGCGAGCCGCCCCGATCTCCATCACTTCCTGCAGCGTTTCACGATCAATCATATTTATTCCCCTGGATCTGATAGCTGCGGATCAGCCGTTCGGCGTGCTGGTCGTGATGTTGCCGTTCATGCCGGCGGGGAAGAAGCCGCCCTTCGTGGCTCCGACCTTGGTCGGCGGCGAGTTCAGGTACACGATGTTGAGTACCTGGCCGGTCGTGCGGCCATAGGCCAGACCGTTGCCGTCCGTCGGCGCGATGTTCGACAGGGTGCCCACGGTGTTGGCGATCTGGGCGATGCCCTGATCGTCGTCGGTCGTCCCATCCACCGCGTCACGCACGTTGGAGATCGCTTCCGTGTTGGTGCGGATGATCGGCGTGGCGACGCCGAGCTGGTCCAGCGTCGTGCGGACGATGGCGGCATGATATGCCTCCACTGCCAGGATACCGGCGGCGGCGTCGAGATACGTCTTGTTGGTCAGCAGGCCCGAGGCGCCGCGATAGGCGGTCACTCCGACGTCCTCGAAGATGAACGCACCGTACAGGAAGCTCAGGTCGTTGGCATACACGTCGAAGAAGGTCGGCGCGGTCGCGGACGTCGCGCCGATCAGGCCAGCCGCGCGCGCCGCGGTGCTGAAGGCGCCGTTCGGCGTGATGCCGACATCGAGCACCGGCTGCGCCACCGCCGTCGCGCCGATGGCCTTGCGGAGGAAGTTGACGTGGTTGAGCTCGTCCGCCGCGATCTCGTTCGCATAGGCCTGAACGGAGGGATCGGAGAACTTCACCTGTCGAGCGCCGGCGTTGTAGAGCGCGCCGGTGCTGTCCGCCGCGGTGGCGGTCGAAACGGCCGTGCCGGTACCGGTGATCGACGTCGCCGGGATCGGCGTGCCGAACGCGGCATAATAGTAGAAATTGGACTCGAGATACTCGAGGTTCAGCGCGAAGTTCAGGATGTCGCCATCGGTCACGGCCTGCGCCTCTGCGGAGCCCGCCATTGCCAGACCGGCACCGACGACGCCGGCGCCAAGGATCGCCTTGAACAAGGCCCGGCGGTCGTCGCGGCGCTGAACGCGCTTATCGAAAACGCCGATCAATTCCTCACTGTCGGTCATAACAAACTCGTCCCCTTGATGTGATGGACCGCCGTCGCCGCCGGTCAAACCCGCTAAGCTTCGCCTGTCCGGCGCAGATCGCCGTGCGACGCCATCAACGCCGTCGACACGAGGCCATACGAAGAAGTGGTGCCGATGGATGCAACCCCGCACAAACTTTTGCGAAAGGACACCCATCGCTCCGACGCCGAGCCGGCCATCGGCTCAGAACGTGTAGGCGAGCCCCGCCGCGCCGATCCACTGGTTGCGCGATCCGACGGTCCGGACCAGCGGGCTGTTGCCGAAGTCGCCCAGCATCTTGGTATAGGTACCACCCGCCAGCACCTTGAAGCCGTGCAGCAGGTTGCCGGTCAGCGAATAGGTGACGACGCCGCCGCCGGTGACGCTCTTCCACCCCGAACCGGGAGAATAGATGGCCAGGCCGCTCGCCAAGCTCTGCTGCGCGGTGACGCCGAAATACGTCTGGGCATAGCCGCGTCCGGCATTGTCCGCCGATCCGAACAACGCCACCGCCGCCTTCGTGCTGAGCGGCGTCAGATAGTTGATCGACGGGGTGACGACCCGGCTGTCGCTGACGTTGTTGACGTCGTGACGATAGCTGACGCTGATCGACAGCTTGTCATAGGGGCTGGTGATGATGCCCGTCTTGCCGAAACCCACGAAGCCGCCAAGCTCGATGCCGTTGCCCAGCTCGCCCAGGGCGCGCACCTGACGATTGTTGATCTGCTTCAGGCTGTCGCGGTTGAGGTTCAGGACGGCGATCGGGCCGGCCTGGAAGTCGAACTTCGAAGTGCGGCTGTCGGGGATCAGGTCGATGTTGAAGCGGTTGCCGATCAGCTGGAAATTGAAGCCCTTGTACGAACCGAGCGCTGCTGGCGCCGCCGTGAAGCGATAGTCCTTCGAGCCTTCGTAGTCGGGGAGGTAGACGCCGCCGCCACCGACGGTGATCGTGTCCTTGCCGAGATCGGCCGCCATCGCCTCGCGGGCCGACGAACCTGACGGCGGTGCATCCTGTGCCGATGCGACGGTCGAGACGATGGCGCCGGTCAGGGCGGCGAGGACGAGGTTCAATCGCACGTATGGCGCTCCGAAAATAATGCTGCCGCCGCGTAACGTAAGTCCGGGGCCAAGGCTCCACTATCCGGACGACCATCACTCATCCTACCAAATCCTATAGAAGTCTGTGGCGTTTTGGCTACACTTGCGCATCGGCGGCCGTGGGGGCGCGAACCTTGCCCGCCGCGGCATGGCTCCGAGTGAAATCACCGACGCCGCGGTCCGTGCCGCACATCTTGTCCCACCAGCGAAAGTAGAGCCCAAAGTTGCAGCCGTACCGCTCATGGTGCCGCTGGTGATGGCTGGCGGTGATGAGCCAGCCGCCGATCGGCCCCCGCCACAGCGCGGGCGGAAACATCTCCCACCCCATGTGATTGGTGACGCCCATGACCGTCATCGTCGCCAGCACGATGGCCAGCGCCCCGACGTGGATCGGGATGACGAGGACGAGCAGCGGGATCGCTACCGCGCCGGTCAGCGCCTCGACCGGGTGAAACGCCATCGCCGCCCAGGCGGTCGGCGGCCGGCTGGCGTGGTGAAGCGCGTGGGCGATCCGGAAGGGGCGCGGCCGGTGCATCCAGCGATGCGTCCAGTAGAACCAGGTGTCGTGGGCCGCGAGATACAGGAACACCGATACCGGCAGGTACCATAGCGGCCAGGCGTGCGTGCCGGTGTAGACGCGGGTCCAGCCGCGATGCTGCCAACCCCAGGCGAGCACGCCCGCCGGCATGCCGTAGATCGCGGCGGAGGCGAGGCTCCAGGCGATCTCGCGCCGCACCTGCGCGTCCAGGCCCTTATATAGCCCCGGATGCCGCATCCGCGTCGCCAGCGCGAACCCGCCCGACGCGGCGAGGTAGCGCACGCCGACGATGACGCTCATCGCCAGCGCGGACAGGGTGATGGCGATCACGGCCGACATGGCTGCTCCCTACGCGATCTGCTGTCCGCCCGCCAGCACGCCCTGAAGCCGCTCCCCCCCC
>NZ_CAHJWW010000033.1 GCF_903643035.1 Sphingomonas bacterium
GCTCGCGTGGGCGAGCGGCACCATGCCCGCCGCGACCGCGACCGCCGCGCCGGTGCTCGACCCGCCCGCGCTCGCGTCCGCGTTCCATGGGTTCAGGACCGCTCCGCCCAGCAGCGGCTCCCCGCTCACCAGCAGGCCGAACTCGGGCATCGCGGACATGCCGACGGGCACCAGCCCGGCATCGTCGAATCGTTGCGCGATAGGCCAGGCGCGGTTCGCGACGACCCCGGCGCGCGATCGCGAGCACGAGGTCTGCGGAAAGCCGGGGTAGGCGAGCGACGCCTTGAGAAGATAGGGCACGCCAGCCATCGGCGCGGCGGCATCGACCTCACCCACGGCGCGCCGGGCATGATCGAACGCGCGGGTCGACACGGCGTTGAGCGTCCCGTCGGCGTCCTCGATCCGGAGGATCGCCGCTTCCACCAGCTCGTCGGACGAGACCTCGCCGCCCGCGACCAGCGCGGCCTGCGCGTGCGCGTCGCGCCGGCCGATCGACCAGGCATCGTCCAGCGTGATCGGCACTCGGCGCTCTCCTGTTCGTCCGATCCCGAGCTTGGCACGTTCGGCCGGTGCGGACACCTCCAAATCGGCGGAACGGGCGGGACCAGGCGTCGGCGGCATGCCTGCTGGACCTGCCGACTTCTGCGTGTTGGCGCTTGCGAGGCGCGGGGGACGACGGCACCTCGTCGGCCATGAGTGGAACCAGGAGCGCCGTCGGCATGGAGAAGGGCCGCACCGCATGACCGATGCGTTCACACGTTTCGACGATGCGGACGTCCGCGATCTGGTAGCAGAGTTCCCGCTCGCCTGGGTCGCGGCACGCGATCCGGGAAGCTCGCCGGGCGAGGCGAGCCTGCTGCCGTTGCTGGGCGAATACGACGCGACGGGCCGGCTCGTCGCGCTCCTTGGCCATCTTGGCCGCCACAACCCGCTCCACGCGCGGCTGGCCGCGAGCCCGGGGGCGACGATCCTGTTCAACGGGCCGCACGGCTATATCTCGCCCGCGCAGGCCCGGCTGCGCGACTGGGGGCCGACGTGGAACTACGCGCAGCTCGCCATCGCGGCCGACATCGTGTTCGAGCCGGACGGCGCGCACGAGGCGATCGCCGCGCTCGTGGACGCGATGGAGGGGGATGGCTGGTCGAGCGCCGAGCTGGGCGACCGCTACGCCGGCATGGCGGGCGCGATCGTCGCGTTCCGCGCGCGCGTCACCGCGGTCACCGGGCGCTTCAAGCTGGGACAGGACGAAGGACGACCGGTCTTCGACGCGATCGTCCGCAATCATCCCGACGCGGCGTTGGTGCGCTGGATGCGGCGGTTCGATCGCTGACGGATCGGCCCCTTGCGGCGGACCGTCGGGACGCGGCACAACGGCATCCATGCTGCGGCCCTGGAAACTGACGCTGGCGGGCATCGATCCGGCCCGCGCGATGCCGCTGTACCTCCAGATCGTCCACGCGGTGATCCACGAGATCGAGCGCGGCCGGCTGCCGCCCGGCGCCTTCCTGCCGAGCAGTCGCGCGCTCGCCGCCTTGCTGGGCGTCAACCGCAAGACGGTGGTGCTCGCCTATGAGGACCTGATCGCGCAAGGATGGCTCGACGCGCAGGGTACGCGCGGCACGGTGGTGAGCGAAGGTTTCGCCCAGGGGCGTCGTCCGGTCGTGCCGCCCGTCGTCGATCCGGTGTGCGAGCCCGTCTATCGCTTCCGCGCGCCGCCCGGCCGGCCGCTCGCGCTGGCGGACGCGGCGGGCATGAAGCTCGACGAGGGCGCGCCCGACGGGCGGCTGTTCCCGCCCGACATACTCGCTCGCGCCTATCGCGCCGCCGTGCGGCGGGCGAGCCGCGAGAACCGGATGCAGTATCGCGACCCCCGCGGGCTGCCCCGGCTGCGCGAGGCGGTGGCGGCGATGCTGCGCGGCGAGCGCGGGCTGGCAGTGAAAACGGACGAGGTATGCATCACGCGCGGCAGCCAGAACGGCATCTATCTCGCCGCGCGCACGCTGCTGCGGCCCGGCGACGCGGTGATCGTCGAGGAGCTGACCTATGAGCCGGCGGTGGCCGTCATGCACGACCTTGGCGCCACCGTGGTCCCCGTGCCGCTCGACGCGCACGGGATCGACGTCGAGGCGGTAGAGCGCGCCTGTCGCACCGATCGCGTCCGCGCGGTGTTCCTGACGCCGCATCACCAGTTCCCGACCACCGTATCGCTGCGCCCGGAGCGGCGATTGCGGTTGCTGAGCCTCGCGCGCCAGTTCGGCTTCGCGGTGATCGAGGACGATTACGATCATGAGTTCCATTTCGAGTCGCAGCCGCTGCTGCCGCTCGCGAGCTATGCGCCCGACCGGGTGATCTACGTCGGCTCGCTGTCCAAGCTGCTGCTGCCGGCGCTCCGGATCGGCTACATCGTCGCGCCGCGCCCGGTGATCGACGCGGTCGCGCACGCGGTGTCGCTGACGGACGGCATGGGCAATACCCTGACCGAGGATGCCGCGGCCGAACTGATGGTGGAGGGCGAGCTGCGCCGCCACGCCCGCCGCGCGACGCAGGTCTATGCCACGCGGCGCGAGGCGTTCGCGGCCAAGCTGACGGCGAGGTTCGGCGGCGACATCGCCTATGACGTGCCGCAGGGCGGCCTCGCCTTCTGGCTGCGCTTCACCGATCCCGCGATGCTCGACCGGATCGAGGGGCATGTGGCGCAGCACGGATTGCGGCTCGCGTCGTCCGCGTCGTTCGCGGTGACGCCGGCCGCTCCGCGCGGGCTGCGGCTCGGCTTTGCGAGCCTGTCGGACGCGGAAGCCGATCGGGCGCTGGCCGCGCTGGCGCGGGCGAGCCTTCCCCACTGAACGCGGGCGCGCGGCACTGGTCCCGTCGCTATCGCCAATCTGGATGTTTTGGCGGACCCAGGGCGATCGGATCGTCAGCCGGAACACGGCCGGCGCGAGCCCGTGACGAGAATGGGAGGCGGTGCGGGCGCTGCACTAGGGAAGGGTCGGGCATGAACATTCGTCTTCTGGGCACCACGGCGCTGGCCCCCGTCATGCTGGCAGCGGCCGGCCTGCTGGCGACGGCCACGCCGGCCATGGCGCAGGATCAGGCCTCCGCCGCCGCCACCGCCCCGGACGCACCCGTCGCGACCACGCCCGTCACCGACAGCTCGCCCGACGTGATCGTCACCGCCACCAAGCGCAACGAGGCGTTGCGCGACCTGGCGCTGCCGATCAGCGCGGTCACGGGCGACCAGCTCGCCAAGGCCAACGCGAACAGCCTCGCCGACTACATCACCCGCCTGCCGGGCGTGGTGTTCAACGACTATCAGCCCGGCATCTCGGAGGTGGTGATCCGCGGCGTCGCCGCGACCACCTACCACGAGCAGGGCCAGACCACCGTCGGCTATTACCTCAACGAGATCCCGCTGGAGGAGCCCGGTTTTCCCATCGTCATTCCCGACGTCGACACGTTCGACATCGACCGGGTGGAGGTGCTGCGCGGCCCGCAGGGCACGCTGTTCGGCTCGTCGACGCTCGGCGGCCTCGTCAACTATGTGGTCAGGACGGCGGACCCCACGGGCGTTCACGCCGCCGCCGAGGGACTGGTCGGCTCGACCGTCAACAGCCACCGGCCCGATTACGCCGGCAAGCTGTTGGTCAATCTGCCGATCGTCGCAGACAAGCTGGCCGTGCGCGTCATGGGGCTGCAGCGTTTCGACGCCGGCTATCTCGACAATGCGGGCACGGGACGCACGGGCGTCAACAACGTGCGCACGCGGGGCCTGCGGGGTTCGATCGTGTTCCAGCCGGTCGGCGGGACCAAGATCACCTATCTGTCGACGTACCAGGACACGAAGCTCGACGACCAGACGTATCTCACCTCCGCCACCCAGCTGACCCGCGTGACGCAGCGGCCCGAGCCGCAGTCCACCAGCTTCTTCCTGAACAGCCTCCGGCTCGACCAGGAGCTGGGCTTCGCGACCTTCACCGCGTTCGGCTCGGTCGACGAGAAGCACAACCGCACGCAGTTCAACTATCCCTACGGTTTCGTCACCGGCGTCGTGACCGGTCCGAACACGGCGCAGGACTTCGGCGTCGCCTCCGCGAACATCAAGCAGGTGGAGGGACGGCTGGCGTCGGCCGGCGCGGGAGCCTTTCGCTGGCTGGTGGGCGTCAGCTATCTCCACGCCACCAAGACGAGCTACGACCAGATCATCGAACCGGGCGCGCAGGCGATCGTGGGCGCGACGCTGGCGCCGGGCGATCGCATCTATGGCTATGTGTCCGATTCGCTCAACGAGGATTTCGGGGTGTTCGGCGAGCTCTCGTGGCGCCCCGTGCAGCAGTTCGAGGTGACCGCCGGCGGCCGCTACTACAAGACGCGGGCGCAGGCGAGCGTGCTCAACCAGCCAGGGTATCTGTCGGGCAGCGCGACGGGCTCGTCGGGCACGATCGATCAGCGCGAGGACGGGTTCACGCCCAAGGCGACGATCTCGTTCCGTCCGGTCCAGGGCTTCCTCGCCTATATGACCTATTCGCGCGGCTTCCGCGTCGGCGGGATCAACCCCAACGCCGGCTTTCTCGCAGCCATCCCGGCGAACTACCAGAGCGACAAGGTCGACAACTACGAGGCCGGCGTGAAGTTCGACGCCTTCGGCAAGCGGCTGCTGATCGACGCGGACGTCTTCTCGATCGACTGGCACAACATCCAGGCACGTCTGTTCGGGCCGTCGCCGACCTTCTTCTCCTATGTCAGCAACGCCGGCTCGGCCAATATCGGCGGCGTCGAGTTCTCCGGCACGCTCAGGATCGCCCGGCCGCTGACATTCAGTTCCAACGCCACCTACGAGGACGCGAGCCTCACGGCGTTCCTGCCGGACACCTTAGCCATCGGCGGCGGCTACCAGCCGGGCACGCGGCTGCCGGGTTCGTCCAGATGGTCGGTCGCGAACAACCTGATCCTCGACCTTCGGCAGCTTGCGTTCGCACCGACCTTCGAGCTTGCCCACCGCTATCTTTCGACCGCGCCGGTCGCGTTCGGCAATCCCAACCTGCGCGGCGGGTTCAGCCTCTTCGACGCGCGCCTGTCGGTGACGGTCATGGAGCGGGTGCGGCTGATGGGTTTCGTCAACAATTTCCTCGACAAGCGCGGGATCCTCAACGCGCCCTTCACCGCCCAGACCGCGCCCGCCTATTCGGTCACGCGCCCGCGAACCTTCGGCCTGCGGGTCGATGCAGGCTTCTGACGTCCGTCGCGCGCTCGCCGCGGCGGCGCTGACGACGCTCGCGGTGCCGGCGTTCGCTCAGCAGGCCATGTCGGGCGCCGACACGGGCGGCCCGATCTCGCCGGAAGACATCATGCGGCTGCATGACATGCGCGAGGTGCAGATGTCGCCCGACGGGAAGACGGTCCTCTTCACCGTCACCGCGCAGATGGCGACCTTCGGCAGCCCCGAATCGACGATCTGGCAGGTATCGGCCGACGGGCGCACGCCGGCCCGCGTGTTCGTCGCCGGCAAGGGAGTGGACGACCACCCCCGCTGGTCGCCCGATGGTCGATCGGTCGCATTCCTGTCCCGGCGCGACGCGCCGACGCCATCCGAAGCGGCGCCTGCTTCCGCAAAGCCGAGTCCGGCCGCCGACACCGGCACCCGACCGAGCGCGCCGGCCGACGCGACGCCGGTCGCCAGGACCGGGTCGGATGCACCCGGTCGCCAGCTCTGGCTTGTGGCGCGCGACGGCAGGAGCCCGACCCGTCTGACGAAGCTGGCGGGCGACGTCGCCGACTTCGCCTGGTCGCCCGATGGTCGTCGCCTCGCCTACCTCGCCGCCGATCCCGACACGCCTTCGGAGCGGGCCGACAGGCTGGCCAGGCGCGACGCGGTGGTGGTCGACGCGCCGGGCCACGTCACCCGCCTGTGGATGCTGGACGTGGCGAGCCGCGCGACGCGCGTCGCTTCTCCCGCCGGGATCGACGTCGGTGCGCTGGCCTGGTCGCCCGACGGCTCGCGGCTGGCCGTGAAGATCGCCGACACGGCGTCGATCAACGACCTGTTCTATCACTCGCGCGTCGCGCTGCTGGATCCGACCAGAGGCACGCTCGGCCCCGCGCTGATCGACCATGTCGCCGAGGAGCCCCGCTGGTCGCCAGACGGGCGCGCGTTGCTCGCCGAGGTGATCCGTACGCCCGGCTTCATCGGCCTCGGCCTGCGCATCCACGACCTCGCGAGCGGCGCGACCCGCGCCGTGGCGGACGATCATCCAGGGCTGCTGAGCCATGCCCGCTGGTCCGCCGACGGGCGCTCGATCGAGGCGCTGTCGTTCGAGCGGACGCGCTCGCGCCTTGTGCAGGTGAATGCGAGCGACGGCGCGGTGACGCGCGTCGCCGATCTCGATGGCGAGGCCGACGACCTGTCGACCAGCCGCGACGGACGCCGGGTCGCGGTGGCGCTCTCCGGTCCGGATCGACCAGCCGACGTCTGGACGGTCGATGACGGCCACCCAAGAGCGATCACGCGGATCAACCCCGTGGTCGCGAGCTGGCGCCTGGGACGGGTACGCGAGATCGCGTGGACGAGCAGCCGCGACGGGATGCCCGTATACGGAGTGCTGGTGACGCCGCCCGGCTATCGTGACGGAACGCCGCTGCCGACGATCGTCCAGGGTCATGGCGGGCCGGAATGGGCCTGGTGGTCGGGATGGCTGGGAAGCTGGCACGAGTGGGCGCAGATGCTCGCGACGCACGGCTATGCGGTGCTGCTGCCCAATCCGCGCGGCTCGGACGGGCAGGGCACCGGCTTCGCGCGCGCGGTCGGGAGCGACTGGGGCGGGGATGACTATCGGGACGTGCTCGACGGCGTCGATCGGCTGGTGGCGCAGAAGATCGCGGACCCCGCCAGACTGGGCATCGGAGGGTGGAGCTATGGCGGGTTCCTCGCCGCCTGGGCGGTGACGCACCCCGATCCGGTGAAGGGCGACCGCTTCCGGGCCGCGGTCGTCGGGGCGGGGCCGTCGGACATGGCCGCGATGGCGCGCATCACCGACACGCCCGATTTCCCGCTCGGCTATTTCGGCGAGCCGCAAGCGCATCTCGGCGATCTCGACCGCGTCTCGTCGGCGCGGCTGCTGGACCGCGTGACGACACCGGTGCTGGTCCTGCACGGCGCCGACGACACGCGTGTCCCGGCCACGCTCGGCCTGGAGTTCTTTCGCGGCCTTCGTCTGCTCGGCAAGCCGGCGACCATGGTCCGCTATCCGCGCGAGCCGCACTGGTTCCACGAACCCGAACACCAACGTGACGTGCAGCAGCGGGTACTCGACTGGTTCGACGCCGCCCTCCGATCCGATGCACGCCCATCGCCGGCCAGGTCGCCCGGATAACCCCGCCGCGCGGCGGGCGAGGCTTGCGTCGTAACTAGCAGCGGAAACCCGTCCACCAAGCTGACATGGTCGCCCGGTCGCGAAAACCGGGGATCGATGGCTCTTCGGCTGGCGTTAGGCTGATATCCAAGCTGGACCGTCGGACCAAGAGTGTCGGAAAGAACGGCGTTCGCGGCTTCGTCCGCTACTTGTACGGCTGCCGTATCCCGCCACACCGTCGCTTCGATCACAGGAGCATCGGCGCCGGGAGTGGTGAAGCGACACTCGCCAGATGATCCAGAGATCGCGAGCCCGGTCGGCGTCGGGGTGACGCTCACCGCAAGGCCGGATCGTCGCGACGGCTCCTACATATGACTGGCACCGCTTCCACGGCAGATCACATCACTGCACACCCACCAGCCGCCGCGGTCAGCGGCGTTTAGCGCGTCTGACCTAGATATCATCAATAAGTGAACGATACGCGCGCACCATAGGTCCGCGGGTTGGCGGACAGCAACTCGATCAGGTTGCCGAAATTACCGCCACCGGTATAATACCGGTCGTTCTCCAGGTTGCGAACGAACGCGGCGATCGAATACTGTCCCTGCCGCGGCGCGAGGATCAGTTGCAGGTTGGTCTGCGTGTTCGCCTGCTGGTATTCCGGCCGGACGTAATCGAAAGCGACATAACGACCGCTGCGGAATTGGGTATCGACCTGCGCCTCCAGCTTGTACGCGCCGACGAGGAAGGCGTGATTGAGCCCGAGGTCAATCGTCCATTTGGGCGAATTGAATGCCTGCTTGCCCGAGCAGTTGACGCTGGCCAGCGTCGCGCTCGCCAGCGTTACCGGGCAACCGGTCAGCGGCAGCACGCCCGCCGTCACCGGCACCTGGAACAGGAACGACTTGTACTTGGCGTCCAGATACTGGAAGTTGGTGGTAAAGGTGGTGTTCGCGTCAAGTGCGAAGCGACCCGACACTTCGACGCCCCTGTTCGTCGAGCGCCCGACATTCTGCGTGAAATTGCCCGTCTGCCCGGCCAGATCGACGCCCAGATGCGAGACCTGCTGGTTGCGATACTGCCACCAGAAACCTTCCGCATTGATCTCGACCCGGTTGTCGAAGAAGCGGTTCTTGAGCCCGACCGTGTAAGCGGTGATATACTCGGGCTGGTAGGTCTGGTAGCCGTTCGAAAGTGAGAAGCCGCCCGCGCGGAATCCCGTCTCGACGCTGGCATAGGCGAGCGAGCGGGGAGCAAGATCGAACTCCGCCGCCGCGCGCCAGGTGATGCGCTTGTTGCTCAGCGACTGGTCGACCGCGACATCGCCGCGCGATACGATCGCGCCCGTGCCGATGATCGGCGCGACCCCGCCGCTCATCGCGGGTACCGGCAGCGGTTGACCCGCCGCGGTCAGCGCGAAGGGGAACAGCGGGGCGGTGGGGCAGGTCGGCACGCCTGCGACGACGCGCGTGCACACCACCGTCAGCCGCTCCGACAGGCCATCGAACCGCTTCTCACTGTCCGTATAGCGTATGCCGCCCACGAGTCGGAACGGGTCGGCGAGGTGCAGCGTGAAGCGGCCGGACGCGGCATAGTTGTTCGTCGCGCTGCGATAATCCTGGTACGCGGCCAGGAACTGCTGATCGACGGTGAAATGTCCGTTGTCGATCTCATGGAACCAGATCGCGCCCAGCGTATATTCCAACGGGCCAATCTGCTTGCCGACGAATCGCGCCTCGACGCTCGCCTGATTGTCGCGTTCGGGGGTCGGGCCGGTGATGAACCCGGGCGCGGCGGTGAGATTGCTTATGTAATTGCGCCGGAACGCAGGAATGATCGTCAGCTTGCCCAGCCCGGTCGCGATGTTGACCTCCGCGTTGAGGCCGTAGAGATCGCTGTCCTGGTAGGGGCGCTGGACGAGCGGACCGAACAGGCGACCCGCGGGTCCGGCGACCTGCGACTGAAGCAGCGCCTGCGCGCGCGGATCGTACAGGCCTGTCGAATCGGGTAGTCGGGTCGAAGGGAAGCTATAGCTGGCCGTCGTACGGCTATAGATCGCAAAATTGGTGTAGCTCGCGCCCGCGCCGACACCGCCGATATGCGCGAAGTCTCCCGCAAGGCGCAGGTTGATCTCGGGCGTGATGTCCATCAGCAACTGCGCGCGCGCGGCGCGCTGCTTCTGGTCGCTGGTGCCGTCGGACAGGAACCCGTCATGGCCAAGCACGTTGCCGGACACGCGTAGTGCGGCGTTCGCGCCGATCGGCAGATTCAGGCCGCCCTCGACGATATAGGTATTGTAGTTGCCGTAGGTCCCGATGGCATAGCCGCCCAGGTGACCGAGCTGCGGCTTGGCCGGAATGACATTGATCGCCCCGCCAGTGGCGTTGATGCCGTACAGCGTTCCCTGCGGCCCCTTGGTACCTCCACCCGCTCAAGATCGTAGAGCGGGCCGACGGTGGCCCCAGGGCGACCGATATAGACCGAGTCCTGGTTGAAGGCCACCGCCGGATCCGCGTACGGGGTGACGGTGAAGTTGCCGACGCCGCGCAGGAAGTAGTTGGTGCCCGACACGGTCAGCCCGGGACTGAGAAAGCCCAGCTGGCTGGTGTCGGTGATGCCGTTGGCGACCAGGCTGCTGCCCGAGGCCCCGCCGAGTGCGAGCGGAGCGTTCGCGACGCGATCGACGTCGGCTACCGGCTGCTCGACACCGCCGCCTCCTACGGCAACGAGGAAGCGGTCGGGAACGCGATCCGCGATCACGGGATCGACCGCGGCGAGCTGTTCGTCACCACCAAGCTATGGGTGCAGGACGCGAGCTACGAGGACGCCAAAGCGGCGTTCGAACGATCCATGGACAAGCTCCGGCTCGACTATCTCGACGTGTACCTGATCCACCAGCCCTATGGCGACGTCTACGGCGCCTGGCGGGCGATGGAGGAGTTGCACCGCGCAGGACGCATCCGCGCGATCGGCGTCAGCAACTTCCACCCCGACCGCCTGGTGGATTTCGTACTCCACAACGGGACCGTGCCGGCGGTGAACCAGATCGAGACCCACCCCTTCCACCAGCAGGTCGACGCGCAGGCAATCCTGGCGGAGTACGGGATCCAGCCCGACGCATGGGGACCGTTCGCCGAGGGCAGGAACGGGCTGTTCGGCAACGACGTGCTCCAGTCGGTCGCGGGCAAGCACGGCAGGAGCGTCGCGCAGGTCGTCCTGCGCTGGCTCACCGGGAGGGGCATCGTCGCCATCCCGAAGTCGGTGCGCAAGGAACGCATGGCCGAGAACTTCGCGATCCTCGACTTCGACCTCGATCAGCGCGACCTAGCCGCCATCGCCACGCTCGACCGGAAGGCCAGCAGCTTCTTCGACCATCGCGACCCGGCGATGGTGAAGGCGCTCGGCACGCGAAAGCTCTGAACAGGATCGGGCTCGTCCGACCTTCGAGAACCCCGACGACCCGCGTCGATCGCCGTTTCCCGTTCGTGGACGCGCGATGCGCGACGCCCTGCGTCCTGCGTCCTGCGCCCGACGCTACGCCGCGATCGCGATCGCGGCCGGTCTGCGCAGCAGCGCCGCCACCGCGCTGCCCTCGACCGGCCGGCTGAAGAAATAGCCCTGGATGCTGCCGCAGCCCTGGCCGACCAGACACGCAAGCTGGTCGCCGTCCTCCACGCCCTCCGCCGTGGTGTCCATGTGCAGGGCGGTCGCGAGATCGACGATGGCGTGGACGATGGCGGCGCTGCTGGTGTCGCTTGCGACGCCGGTCACGAACGAGCGGTCGATCTTGATCTTGTCGAACGGGAAGCTGCGCAGGTAGCTGAGCGAGGAATAACCGGTGCCGAAATCGTCCAGCGCCACCCGGATGCCCATCTCGCGCAGGCCATGCAGCACCGCGAGCACGTTCGCCTCCCCGTCCAGGAACACCGTCTCGGTGATCTCGACCTCCAGCCGGCCGGGCGTCAGGCCCGCGCGCGCGAGCGCCTGAAGCACCACCGCCTTGAAGCCGGGGTTACGGAACTGGAGCGGCGAGACGTTGACGGCGACCCGTACATGCTCGGGCCATGCCGCGGCCTGGCGACACGCCTCGTGCATCACCCATTCGCCGATCGCCACGATCAGCCCGGTTTCCTCGGCGACGGGGATGAACTCGGCCGGCCCCACCTCGCCGCGCAACGGGTGCGCCCAGCGCAGCAGCGCCTCGAACCCGCCGATCCGGTCCGCCTTCAGGTCGAAGATCGGCTGGAAGTTCAGGCGGAACTGCCCGTCGTGCAACGCCGCGTGCAGGTCCAGTTCCAGTTGCCGCCGCCTGCGCGCCGCCGCGTCGAGCGCGGGCTCGAAGAAGCGGAACAGGCCGCGTCCGTCATGCTTGGCGCGGTACAACGCAAGGTCGGCGTTCTTGAGCAGCTGGTCTGGATCCGCACCGTCGGCGGGACCGATGGCGATGCCGATGCTCGCGCCGCTGATCAGCCGATGCCCCGCGACCTCGACCGGCCGGTCGGTCCGGTCGACGATCGCCTGCGCCAGCGATCGCGGCCGGTCGGGATCGGAGCCGCCAGCGAGGACGATCGCGAACTCGTCGCCGCCCAGCCGCGCTACCAGCGCATCGGGGGCAAGCTCGACCAGGGTGGCGGCGATCCGGCGCAGCAACGAGTCTCCGACCGGGTGGCCGAGCGTGTCGTTGACGCTCTTGAACCCGTCGAGATCGAGGCACAGCACCGCGACCGTGCCGCCCGACCTGGGCAGTTGTGCAAGTTCCCGATCGAGGGACTCCCGGAAATAGCTCCGATTGGGAAGGCCGGTCAGCGAATCGTGGAAGGCGAGATGGGCGATGCGGTGCTCGCGCTCCACGATGCCCGCCGACATCCGGTTGAAGCTCCGCGCGAGCCGGCCGATCTCGTCGTCGCCGACCACGGCGACCTCGGTCCGCGCGCCCTCCTCCAGCGCGCGCGCGGCGCGGTCGAGCGCGGCGATCGGACTGGCGATGCCCCGCGCCAGCCGCGCGCTGGCCAGCAGCATCGCGACGACCCCGATCAGCCCGGCGATGCCGATGCCCATCAGAAGCGGCCGGTACGGCGCCAGCGCGGCGGCAAGGGGATAGCTGACCAGCAGCGCCGCGGCGGTACGCCCGTCCGCGCCGGCCAGCGGCTTCACGAGCGCGAACGACGTGCCCGACGGCAGCGCCAGCGTCTCCAGCTTCCGCTGGGTATGGGAGGCGGCGACCAGCGCGTCGAGCGCCGGATCGGGGTGCAGCGTGCCGTTGGTCGCGACCCAATGGCCGGCGGAGTCGCGGTGGAGCATCGTCGCGGTGAGCGGAATGGCGGACAGGCGCTCGAGGGATCGCATCTCGGCGGAGTCGAGGGGCAGGGCGAAGACCACCCAGCCGATCCGCATCGGCGCCAGGATCGGCGATACGATCACCCGGTACACCGTCCGGGCCGACCCGGCTCCCGACACGACCACCGCGTCGTGACGGTCCGGGGGCAACGCCATGGGTAGTCGGGCGACGATGCGCGCGAGCGGCCCGCGCGCGCCGATCACGTCTCCCTGCTGCTCCACCACCATCGCCTGCGTCACGCCGGCCCGTGTGCGCAGCGTGGCCAGCGCCGACTCGATCGTCGCCCGGTCGCGGCTCGCGACCGCGGCGCGGAAGCCGAAGTCGCGCGCCAGCACGCCGGCGGTATCGCCCAGGGTCTTGGCCCGGAGCGCCCACAGGCCGTCGTACACGCTGCCGCTCGCCGCCAGCTCCGCCTGGACGGAGGCGCGGGCCGTGACCCGGATCATCGTCTGGGTGGCAAGGCCCAGCACGCCCAGCGCCAGCGTGAACAGCGCCGCATAGAGCACCGCGAGCTTCGCACGGAGCGAGCGGAAGCGCGGCCGGCGCGGCAGGCTGCGGCGGATCGCGACCCACCACGCGGCCCTGGTCGTGGTGGAGGGGCTCACCGGCCGATGGCGACCGTCTTGGCGGTGCCCGACGCGGCCACCACGATCGGCTGGGCCAGCATGTTGTCCGGCCGCGCGATCGCGGTGGACCAGATCGTCAGCCGCGCCGCGCCCGGCGGCACGTCGGTCAGGGTCGCGCGCCCCGCGGCATCGGTCCTGGCGGCATAGGGGCTCGCGGACACGATGATGAAGCCGCTCATCGAATCATGGATGTTGCACCCCAGCGCGACGACGCCCGGCCGGTCGAACACCACGCTCCGCTGCTCCTCGCGGCCGTAGAGCTTCAGGTCGAAACGCTTCGCCCTGGAAAAGGAATAGACGTGGTGGCGGACCGGATCGCGGTTGGGGAACGACACCGCCGCACCGACCGGCACCACGAGCACATGCGGCTGGAAGGCGATCGACCTCTGCTCCATCACATACGGCCCGTGCAGCATCGATGCGGAAATGATCGGGGCATGGCCGGACGTCTCGATCGTCACCGCCGCATCGGCGAGCGGTCGTCCGTCCGGCCCGCGCACGTCGATCGTGACGGTCGCCGCCGCTGCCGCCATCGGTGCGGCAATCCCCGACGTCGCGACGAGGGCGGCCAGGCCCAGGACGGCCGCGCGCGAGAGAGGGACGAGCATCGGGCTGGCGATAGGTCCGACCGGTTGCGGCCGGCTTAACGACGGATTCACGGGTCGGTTACCTTCTTTCCCCTAACGATGGGCGGCACTCCAGAGACCCAGGCCGCCATGCGTTCCTTCCCAGCATCCTGCCTCCTCGCCGGCATCGCCGTGCTGGCGGCGCCGCCCGCCAAGGCGAACGAGCGGCGCGACGGGGGCAAGCTGCTGTTGACCGGCGGCGTGTCCGGCATCGAGGGCGCGGCGGGGGGCGGGCTCGCCAGCTGGGCGGTGATCGCCGGCAGCGAGACGCGCGACGGCACCGGCGGCACCGCCCATGCCACCTATGTGGCGCTGCCCGATTTCTCGCTCGCCTCTCTCGGCGCGGCGATCGGCCTGTTGGACCGCGTCGAGCTGTCCTATGCCTATCAGCGGTTCGACACGCGCGCGGCGGGCGCCACGCTGGGGCTCGGCCGCGGCTTCGCGTTCGGCCAGCATGTCGTCGGCGCCAAGCTGCGGCTGGTGGGCGACGCGGTATGGGACCAGGATACGCCGTTGCCGCAGATCTCGGCCGGCGTGCAGTACAAGCTGGCGGACCAGCGCGCCACCGTCCGCGCCGTCGGCGCGCGCGCGACCCGCGATGCGGACTTCTATCTCGCCGCGACGAAGCTGTGGCTGGCCGGGGGCATGGTGTTCGACGCGACGCTGCGGCTGACGCGCGCGAACCAGTTCGGGTTGCTCGGCTTCGGCGGCGACCGCGAGCGCGCGCGCACCGCACAGGTGGAGGCGTCGGTCGGCAAGCTGCTCGCGCCCAACCTGCTGGTCGGAGCCGAGTACCGCACCCGGCCCGACAATCTGGGCTTCGCGCGCGAGCGTGACGGCTTCGACGTGTTCGCCGCCTGGGCCGCGGGGCGCCACCTGTCGATCACCGCCGCCTATGCGGACCTCGGGCCGATCGCCACCAGGCCCGGGCAGCACGGGCTGTTCCTGTCGCTCCAGGGCGGTTTCTGAAGGAGGTGTCCCGATGTTCCTGTTCGCCATGACGCTGGCGGCCCAGGCCGTTCCTCCGGCCGAGGAGCCAGTCGCCCCCTATGTCCAGGCGGAGGTCAATGCCGGCGCCCGACCGTTTCGCGGACCTGCGATGTGGACCGCGTTCCACGGCCGCACCGGCGTCGCGCATATCGTCGACGACCTCGTCGATCGCGCCATCGCCGACGCCCGCATCGCCGACATCTTCAAGGGACAGGACATGG
Source organism: Sphingomonas bacterium (assembly GCF_903643035.1). Lineage (GTDB taxonomy): Bacteria > Pseudomonadota > Alphaproteobacteria > Sphingomonadales > Sphingomonadaceae > Sphingomonas. Next base: position 15,148 of record NZ_CAHJWW010000033.1, read on the forward strand.
TCCGGCTGCGGCGGACGCTGAACGAACAGTTCTGCTACATCCTGGGCGGCCCATGCCCCTATACCGGCCGGACGATGCAGGCCGCGCATGCGGACCTCGGCATTCAGGACGCCGACATGGGCGCGCTGGTGGAGGACCTCCAGGCGGCGATGCGGCACGAGCACGTCGGCTTTTCGGCGCAGAACCGGTTCCTCGCGAAGCTCGCGCCGATGCGCCGCACCGTCGTCGGGCAGCGCGGCAGCCACCCGGCGGGCTAGCACCCGTCTTGCGTCGAAGCGTCCCGCGGGCGAAACCGGCATGGGTCGATAGCCGGCCAGGAGAGACGACGATGACCAACGCCCCGCTCGCGCGCCTGCTGGCCGCGTCGTTCGCAACTCTCGGCCTCGCCGTCGCCACGCCCGCGCCGGCCGCGCCGTGCAAGGACGCCAAGGGCAAGTTCGTAAAATGCCCGCCCGCCAAACCGCCTGTCGCTTCCGGCGCCGCGCGCTGCAAGACGAACGGCAAGTTCGCCAAGTGCGGCACGCCCGGCGCCAAGCCGGTCTAGGAGCGCCTAGCGACGAGCCGCATGCGTCTCCGCGCCCGGAGCGGCGGCGGGCGCGTCGCCCTGTTCAGCCACCGGTCCCGCCACCAGTCCCGCCAGCGGCTCGATCCGCTTCACCCAGGCGAGCGCGGCGACGATGATCCCGGCGCCCAGCGCGCCGAAGCCGGTGCCGCTCAGCAGGGCGTAGAACGGCGCGGGTCGCTGGAGCACGATCCAGCCGGCGGTGAACAGCAGCGACAGGCCGGTGACCGTCAGGTCCACCGCCCAGGTCCACGCCGTCGCGCGGCCCGCGTTCAACGACATCCAGATGCGGACCATCAGGCACGCCGACAGCCCCGCGATCATCGACGCGGCCTCGAACCTGTAGCCCAGCGCGGACCACAGCACCGGCTGCGTGGCGGCGCCCATCACCGCTCCTTCCCCTATCGCGTGCACGCGACGCCGACCGCGGCGACGAGGCTCAGCAGCAGCACCGCCGCCGGGCGGCGCAGCGACGGCAGGCTGGCCCACATGTTGACGGGGAACGGCTGCTTGCGCAGCTGTTCCTGCATCGCGGCGTTGGCCAGGATCACCAGCACCATCCAGCCGCCAGCGATCACCAGCGCCGCAGGATCGATCCACCGCTTGGCCATCAGCACGCGCGCGGTGGCGACCGGTTCGGCGGGGTTCCACGCCCACAGGGTCATGGCCTCGGTGCCGCAGCGCAGGCACACCGCGCTTCCCGCCAGCATCCACGCCGCGCGCCAGATCGTCACCGGATGGCGCGGCCGGTCCCGGCGGCGGTTGCGCACGATCGCCTGCGCCATCGACCCCGCGAGCATCAGTCCCAGGCACATGAACGCGGTCATCAGGAACAGGTTGAGCCCGAACAGCTGGCCGTCGCCATCGAAGCTGGTCGGCAGCGCGGACCCCGCGCTGCGCACCATCCGCGCCGCCAGGCTGGTCGCCGCGTCGGCACCGGCGACGGGCTGGTGGACGGGCGGCATCAGCTGGGTCGGCGGCATCGTCATGCATCTGGCTCCGATATCTGTTCCCGATCCGTTCTGCCTGCTGTTCCAACTTGTCCATCCGGTCCGCGTTGACACCGCGGGACGGCTTGGGCATGGGGCCGCTTCGCTTTCGGAGCCGCGCCTCGCTGTGCCGCCTCCGGACGACCCCGCGGAAGGGTGGCCGAGTGGTTAAAGGCAGCAGACTGTAAATCTGCCCGGGTTTCCCGTACGCTGGTTCGAATCCAGCCCCTTCCACC
>NZ_CAHJWW010000034.1 GCF_903643035.1 Sphingomonas bacterium
GGCTGTCGAGTCGGCACCCGTTTCGCGCCCGTGAAAAGCGGTGAGTTTTTCGTGGAGGGCAGCGGCCCCGCCGCGGACACGAGCCGCGCGAGCCATGCGCGCTCGACGGCGAACCGGGCGACCGCGTCGGCCAGCCAGCCGGGGACGGAACCGGCGCGGCCCGCGACATGATCGATCAGCCCGGGATGACCGCCATGCAGCAGGCAGACGCAGTGAACCGCGTCCGACAGGTCGCGCGTCGCGGCAGGGCGCGCGCACAGGCCCGCGACATGGACGCTGGCCGCCGTCCCGTCCCGCGCCACGAGCGCCGCCAGCGACGGCGACGACGCGACGAGACGATGATCGGGTTGGTACAAGCGAATGTTCCTGTCGGCATGCCGTCCGACCCGGAAGTGGAGACGGGCGGCATGTCGCCAGCAATGATATCGCGGCCGGCGTGAACAACGCGTTACATGGCCGGCCTCCGGTCGGATCTACTGCCCGGGTCTACTGGTCGAGGAAGCTGCGCATCTTTCGGCTGCGGCTGGGATGCTTGAGCTTCCTCAGCGCCTTGGCCTCGATCTGGCGGATCCGCTCGCGCGTCACCGAGAACTGCTGCCCGACTTCCTCCAGCGTATGGTCGGTGTTCATGCCGATCCCGAACCGCATCCGCAGCACGCGCTCCTCGCGCGGCGTCAGCGACGCCAGCACGCGCGTGACGGTCTCCTTCAGGTTCGCCTGGATCGCCGCGTCGACCGGGATGACCGCGTTCTTGTCCTCGATGAAGTCGCCCAGGTGCGAATCCTCCTCGTCGCCGATCGGCGTCTCGAGGGAGATCGGCTCCTTGGCGATCTTCATCACCTTGCGGACCTTCTCCAGTGGCATGGAGAGGCGCTCCGCCATCTCCTCCGGGGTCGGCTCGCGGCCCTGCTCGTGGAGGAACTGGCGGCTGGTGCGGACGAGCTTGTTGATCGTCTCGATCATGTGGACCGGGATGCGGATCGTGCGCGCCTGGTCGGCGATGGAGCGCGTGATCGCCTGGCGGATCCACCATGTCGCATAGGTGCTGAACTTGTAGCCGCGGCGGTACTCGAACTTGTCCACCGCCTTCATCAGGCCGATGTTGCCCTCCTGGATCAGGTCCAGGAACTGCAGCCCGCGGTTGGTGTATTTCTTGGCGATCGAGATGACGAGGCGCAGGTTCGCCTCGACCATCTCCTTCTTGGCGATCCGCGCCTCGCGCTCCGCCTTCTGCACCATGTTGACGATGCGGCGGAACTCGGTGAGCGCCATGCCGGTCTGCTGCGCGATCTCGCCAATCTCGGTGCGGATGCGATCCACCGCCTCGCCCTCGTTGGTGACGAACGCGGTCCACTTCTTGTCGAGCTTGCCCATCGACGACAGCCAGTTCTCGTCGAGCTCATGGCCGACATAGCGGTCGAGGAAGTCCTTGCGCGGCACCTTGTGGCGCTCGGCGAGGCGCAGCATCTGCCCGCCCAGCGCGGTCAGCCGGCGGTTGAAGGCGTATAGCTGGTCGACCAGATACTCGATCTTGGCGTTGTGGAACTGGACGCTCTCGACCTCTGCGGTCAGCTCCTCGCGCAGTTTCTGGTACTTGCGCTCGTCGCCGGCGGACAGCTCGTTGCCGGCGCTCATCGCGACGAGGCGCGACTGCTGGATCTTGCCGAACTTCTTGTAGAGGGCGGTGATGCTGGCGAACCGCTCCAGCGCGACGGGCTTGAGCTGCTCCTCCATCTGCGCGAGGCTGAGGGTGTTGTCCTCCTCCTCGTCGTCGCTGGGGCGCGGGGCGCGGCGCTCCGTCAGCTCGTCGTCGTCGTCGGCGGCGGCGACCTCCTCGGGTTCGACCTCCTCCTTGAAGGTAGCGCCGGCGGTCTTCTCGCTGATCTCGCCGGTGTCGTCATCCTCGGCGTTCTCGACCTGCTCGGCGGACGGCCCCTTGGACAGCATCGCGTCGAGGTCCAGGATCTCGCGCAGCTGCATCGTCCCCTCGTTCAACGCGGTCGACCAGTCGATGATCGCGTTGAACGTGATCGGCGACTCGCACAGACCCAGGATCATCGTGTCGCGGCCGGCCTCGATCCGCTTGGCGATGGCGATCTCCCCCTCGCGCGACAGGAGCTCCACCGCCCCCATCTCGCGCAGGTACATGCGCACCGGATCGTCGGTGCGGTCGACCGTCTCCTTCTTCTTGATCTCCGCGACCGGTGCGGCGACGTCCGCGTCGGCGGCGTCGGGCTCGACCGCGTCGTCCTCGTCGTCGGCGCGCGCGGGCTCGTCGCCGTCCTCGCCCGCCTCCTCGTTGTCGACGATGTTGACGCCCATCTCGTTGAGCGCGGCGGTGATGTCCTCGATCTGGTCGGAGGACACGTCGGCCGGCAACGCCTCGTTGAGCTGATCGTAGGTGATGTAGCCGCGCTTCTTTGCGCGCGCGACCAGCTTCTTGACCGCCTGGTCGTTCAGGTCGAGCAGCGGCTGGTCGCCCACCTCGATCGTGTCCGCGTCGTTGCCAGCGGTCGCGCCATTCGTCTTTGCCATCAGTCGCCCTCGATACCCATCGTGCGCGCGTCTTCGTTCGACTGCATCAGATTGACAAGTCGACGCTCCAGCGCCTGTTGTTCCTTCACCAGCGCAACCTGCCGCCCGAATGTCTCGTCCGACAGGTCCGCCTGCATCGTCGCGGTGGCCTGCGCCAGTGCCGCATCCACCTCCGGCCGCGCCACCAGGATCGCGATCGCCTCGTCCAGGTCGGCGCGGACCCGGTCGGGATCCGCGTCGCGACGGGAGAAGCTGTACGGCAACCGATCCGCCCGCAGCAGTTCCGAGGCGATCGAGTCGAACCCGGACCTGGCCAATATGGTAAGCAGCCGATCGCTATCAAGCAGCCGATCCTCCAGCGCCACGTCCACCACCGCCTCGAACAGGCGGCCAAGCGCGCCGTCCGCGAGCCGAAGCGATCCCAGCACCTCGACATGGCGGGCGATCTCGGCCGGGTGACGGATCAGGCCGGCCAGCACCGCCCTTGCGAGCACCCGGTCGATCCCGCCGCTGCCCACGCCGCGCGCGTGCGGATGATCGCCGCCGGCCGGTGGCCTGGGCACGAAGCGGCGACCCGGCTGGAACGGCTGGCGCGGCTCGAAGGATTGGCGTCGGGGTTTGAACTCGGCGTCGAGGCGTTGCCGGAACTCCGCCTGGTACTCCGTCCGCACGCCTGCGTCGGCGATACCCTGCGCCAGCTCGGCCAGCCGGTGACGAAGCCCGGCGCGCTCCTCCGGCGTCGTCACCGGCGCGGCGCTCCGCTCGTGTCGCCACAGCCGGTCCGCCAGCGGCTGCGCCTCCGCCAGCAGCGCGTCGAGCGGGTCGCGGCCGCGCTCGCGCACCATGTCGTCGGGGTCCTGCCCGTCTGGCAAGGTCACGAACGACAGGCTGCGCCCCGGCGCGAGCATCGGCAGCGCGCGGGTGCCGGCGCGGATCGCCGCCTTCTGCCCGGCTGCGTCGCCGTCCAGGCAGACGATCGGCACGTCGTGGACGCGCCACAGCCGCTCCAGCTGCGCCTCGGTCAGCGCGGTGCCGAGCGGCGCGACCGCCTCCGCGATCCCGGCCTGCACGAGCGCGATGACGTCCATATAGCCCTCGACGACGATCACCCGCCCGGCCTTGCGCGCGGCGGGCGCCGCGCGGTCGAGGTTGTAGAGCGTGCGCCCCTTGTCGAACAACGGCGTATCGGGCGAATTGAGGTATTTGGGCTCGCCGTCTCCGATCACCCGCGCGCCGAACGCGATCACCCGCCCACGCGGATCCCGGATCGGGATCGTCAGCCGGCCGCGGAACCGGTCATAGGGTTCCTTCCCCTCGACCTGGATCAGCAACCCGGCCTCGACCAGCATCGCGTCGCCGAAATCGCGCAGGGCCGCACGCAGCTTGCCGCGCGAGTCGGGCGCATAGCCGATGTTGAACCGCCGCCGCGTCTCATCGGTGATCCCGCGCTTCCTCAGCAGCGCCTGCGCCGGACCGCCGTCGAGGCCGCCGAGCTGGCCCTCGAACCAGTCGGCGGCGGCCTGCATCGCCTCGTGCAGCCCCTTGGCCTGGTGCGCCCGCTCCGCCGCGCGGGCGTCCTGCACCGGCATCTCCAGCCCGGCGGCCTGCGCGAGTTCCTTCACCGCGTCGATGAACGGCAGCCCCTGCTGCTCGGTCATCCACCGGATCGCGTCGCCATGCGCGGAACAGCCGAAGCAGTGATAGAAGCCCTTGTCGTCGTTGACGTAGAAGGACGGCGTCTTCTCCTGGTGGAACGGACAGCAGCCACGCATCTCGCGCCCGGCCTTCTGGAGCTTGGTGGTGCGCCCGATGAGAGCGGACAGGTGCGTGCGCGCGCGCAGCTCGTCGAGAAAGGCGGGAGTGAGGGTCACCTTCCTCCCCTCCCGCTCGCGGGAGGGGTCGGGGGTGGGCAGTCGGTGAATGCCGCCTGGGGTCGGATCCTCTCCCCTCCCGCTCGCGGGAGGGGCTGAGGGTGAGTCCGTTCGGCCTCCCCTCCCGCTCGCGGGAGGGGCTGGGGGTGGGTCCGTTCGGCGACAACGGCCCGGACGACCGCCACGACCCCCTCCAGATTTCCCATCACGTCGGCGTTGCCAAATCGGACGATCCTGATCCCTCGCGACTCGATGAACCGCGTGCGGCGCGCATCACGGTCGACCGTGGCGGCGTGGCTGTCGCCATCCACCTCGATCGCCAACATCGCCGAGCGGGAAAGGAAGTCGCAGACGTAATCGCCGACCGGCATCTGTCGGCTGAACTTGGCGCCGCACTGGCTGGCGCTCAGCGCCCGCCAAAGCTTCCGCTCGGCGGGGGTCGCTTCGCGCCTCAGCCGCTGCGCGTTGAGGGTCGGGCGGCGAACACCCGCCACCGTGCCCACCCCCGACCCCTCCCGCGAGCGGGAGGGGGGCAGGCAGGCGCCCTCGCTCTCCCCTCCCGCTCGCGGGAGGGGTTGGGGGTGGGCCTTCTCGCCCATCACCCCAGCGCCGCCTTCACCAGCCCGCTCGCCCGGCTCATGTCGAGCGATGCCGCGTGCCGCGCCTTCAGCTCGGCCATCACCCGGCCCATGTCCTTCATGCCGGTCGCGCCAAGCTCCGCCTTGATCGCCGCGATCGCCGCGCGCGTCTCGTCCTCGCTCATCGCGGTGGGCAGGAACCGGTCGATCACCGCGACCTCAGCCTCCTCGGCCGCCGCCAGCTCCTCGCGACTACCCTGTCGGTACAGCGCGATCGACTCGCGGCGCTGCTTCACCATGCGCTGCAGCACCTCGACCACCAGCGCGTCGTCGTCGGGGTGGGTCGTCCTGGTCCGCTCCTCGATGTCGCGGTTCTTGATCGCCGCCTGGATCAGCCGGGCGGCGGCCACGGTGGGCTTGTCGCCGGCCTTCATGGCCGTGACCAGCGCGGTCTTGATGTCGTCTCGAATCATGGTCGGGCTTTCTAGCAGATTGACGCTGCGATGAGGCGTCTCTAGCAAGCGGCGCTTAGCGACATCGCCGCCCCGACCCAAGGAGTGCCCGCCCGATGGTGGCCGACGCCAGCCCGACACCCATGCCCGCCGACCAGCCCGAGGGCGCGACCGGCGTCCTCGTGCTCGCCGGCGGCGAGACGATATGGAGTCGCGGCTTCGGGGCGGAGGGCGCGGCGGTCGGCGAGGTGTGCTTCCACACCGCGATGACGGGATATCAGGAGATCATGACCGACCCGAGTTTCGCGGGCCAGATCATCACCTTCACCTTTCCGCACATCGGCAATACCGGCACCAACGCCGACGACGTGGAGGCCGACCTGCCGCACGCGCTGGGCATGATCGTGCGTGAGGACGTGACGGCGCCCAGCAACTTCCGCAGCGCCGAGCGGCTGGACGACTGGATGCGGCGACACGACCGGATCGGCCTGGCGGGCGTCGATACGCGCGCGCTGACGCGGCGGATCAGGGGCGGGGGCGCACCCAATGGCGTGATCGCGCACGCCGCCGACGGCGTGTTCGACGTGCCGGCGCTGCTGGCGCGCGCGCGCGGCTGGCCGGGGCTGGAGGGGATGGACCTCGCAAGGGAGGTCTCGACCGAGATGGATCGCGCGTGGGAAGGCGGGGTCTGGCGGCTGGGCGAGGGCTACCCTGCTCCCCTCCCGCGAGCGGGAGGGTGGCGACGCCCGCCCCCATGTCGTCGCGATCGACTATGGCTCCAAGCGCACCATCTTCCGCCAGCTGGCCCACGCCGGCGCGCGCGTGTCCGTCGTCCCCGCGACCGCGACCTTCGACCAGATCGCCGCGCTCGCGCCCGACGGCCTGTTCCTCTCCAACGGCCCCGGCGACCCGGCCGCGACCGCGGAATATGCGGTGCCGGTGATCCGGCGGTGGCTGGCGACGGGCAAGCCGCTGTTCGGCATCTGCCTCGGCCACCAGTTGCTCGGGCTGGCGGTGGGCGCGACCACCACCAAGATGTTCCAGGGCCACCGCGGCGCCAACCATCCGGTCAAGCGGCTGAGCGACGGCGCGGTGGAGATCACCAGCATGAACCACGGCTTCGCCGTGGAGCGCGGCAGCCTGCCCGACGGCGTGACCGAGACGCACGTATCGCTGTTCGACGGCAGCAACGCGGGGCTGGAACTGGAGGGCGGGCGGGCGTTCAGCGTGCAGTATCACCCGGAGGCGAGCCCGGGACCGCAGGATAGCTTGTACCTGTTCGAGCGGTTTGTGGGGATGCTTTGATGCCGAAGATCATCGCTTGGCTTAGGCTCTGGTTAGTAGCGTGCGCAGCGATCTTTGCTTTGACGATCATAGGCTCAATCAACACGCCTGATTTGTATTCTGTTAGGGACTGGCCGTCTAGCGGTCTTCAATCTCATCAATTCAGCTTGGAGGGCTTCCCATTGGTGGGCGCTATCGACAATAATGTCTGTGTGCCTTTCTCATCGTCAAGCACGTCCCTTCTCGTGCCAAACTACTTCGACCGTTTTGATGACGGTCGGAGAGCCGCTGCTTCTAGAGACCTGACGCAGCCCCTCTCATGGGATCAGCTAAGGAGTGATCCAAGAGCTGCGCCATCTCGAATGGCAATAATCCAATGTCGATCTTGGCGAAGCTTGCTTGCCCCGTTGGGTAAAGCTTTAGTCGACTCTGTCGTCCTGCTCCTTATGCTTTTTGGCGCTCGCTGGGCGTTGGCGGGCTTCCGCCGTAGATCGAGAGTCTCGCGATTAAGCGCCCCGATATTTCCTCTATCCTCTTCATAGGCGCGAGGCCGATCGTCACTGGTCAGGCATACAGATGCGACTGGTCGGGCATGCGGCGTATCACCCTTCCCAAGGATCGATGATCTCCACGCCCGCGCCCGCGAAGTCGTTGCGGTCGCGCGTCGCCACGCACATGCCGTGCGCCAGCGCCGTCGCCGCGATCATCGCGTCGGGTGACTGGATCGGCTTGCCGGCGCGGCGCGCGGAGAGCAGCACGCCGCCGAAAAGGCGTGAACATCGCTCGTCGAAGGGAAGCACTCGGTCGCGGTAGCCGGCGACGATCGTCTCGATCCCGCCGCTGATCTCGTCGCGTCGCCGACCCGGCGGCAGCAGGGCCGCCCGGGCGCGGAACTCGGCCAGCACGATCGCCGAGAACCAGAGATGGTCGCCGCTGGCGCGCTCCCAGGCGATCACGCGTTCGTGCGGTTCCGGCCGCAGAAGTTCACTCCAGACGTTCGTATCGACGACGATCATTCCCCACTCAGCGCGGCGTAATCGACGGGGCTGTCGGGCAGTTCGGGGAGGTCCACGCCCGGACGGCTCATTTCGTACAGCATCTGCCCGATTGACTTGCGCGGCGCCGCCGGCTCGGGCCGGACCAGCGCGATCAGCGCGCGGCGGGCCTCGTCCTCCAGCGAACGGCCGTTGCGCGCCGCGCGCTCGCGCAGCGACTGCTTCACGTCGTCGGGCAGGTTGCGGATCGTGACGCTGGCCACTAATCGCCTCCGATGATTGCAATGCAATCACACTAGGCTCCTGCCGGGTAGGAACGCAATGCCCAAGCGCACCGACATCTCCTCCATCCTCGTCATCGGCGCGGGGCCGATCGTCATCGGGCAGGCGTGCGAGTTCGATTATTCGGGCACGCAGGCGATCAAGGCGCTCCGCGAGGAGGGATATCGCATCGTCCTGGTCAACTCGAACCCGGCGACGATCATGACCGATCCCGAACTCGTGAGCGAGGACGGGGCGACCTATATCGAACCGATCACGCCGGCGGTGGTGGCGAAGATCATCGAGCGCGAGCGGCCGGACGCCGTCCTGCCGACGATGGGCGGGCAGACCGCGCTCAACACCGCGCTTGCGCTGTTCCGCGACGGCACGCTGGCGAAATACGGCGTCACGATGATCGGCGCAGACGCCGACGCGATCGATATGGCGGAGGACCGGCTGAAGTTCCGCGACGCGATGGACCGGATCGGGCTCGAGTCCGCGCGCTCGGCGATCGCGCACACCGAGGCGGAGGCGCTGGCGGGGCTGGAGAAGGTGGGGCTGCCCGCGATCGTCCGGCCGAGCTTCACCATGGGCGGATCGGGCGGCGGCATCGCGTACAACCGCGCGGAGTTCCTCCAGATCGTGCGCGGCGGGCTCGACCTGTCGCCCACCACCGAGGTGCTGATCGAGGAGTCGCTGCTGGGCTGGAAGGAGTATGAAATGGAGGTCGTGCGCGACCGCGCGGACAACGCCATCATCATCTGCTCGATCGAGAACGTCGACCCGATGGGCGTCCACACGGGCGACTCGATCACCGTCGCGCCCGCGCTGACGCTGACGGACAAGGAATATCAGATCATGCGCAACGCCAGCATCGCGGTGCTGCGCGAGATCGGGGTGGAGACGGGCGGCTCCAACGTGCAGTTCGCGGTCAATCCCAAGGACGGCCGGCTGATCGTCATCGAGATGAACCCGCGCGTGTCGCGCAGCAGCGCGCTTGCCAGCAAGGCGACCGGCTTTCCGATCGCCAAGGTCGCGGCCAAGCTCGCGGTCGGCTATACGCTGGACGAGATCACCAACGACATCACCGGCGCGACTCCGGCGTCGTTCGAGCCGACGATCGACTATGTCGTCACCAAGATCCCACGCTTCGCGTTCGAGAAGTTCAAGGGCGCGTCCGATACGCTGGGCACCGCGATGAAGTCGGTCGGCGAGGTGATGGCGATCGGTCGCAGCATCCACGAGAGCCTGCAAAAGGCGTTGCGCGGGCTGGAGACAGGACTGTCGGGCTTCGACGTCGTCGAGCGGCTGGCGGGTGCGCCGCGCGCGGAGATCGAGGCGGCGCTGGCGGTGGCGACGCCCGACCGGCTGTTGGTGGCCGCGCAGGCGCTGCGCGAGGGGTTCACCGTCGCCGAGATCCACGCGCTGGCGAAATACGACCCGTGGTTCCTGGAGCGCATCGCGGAGATCGTCGGGGTCGAGGAGGGCGTGCGCCGGAACGGCCTGCCACAGGATGCAGACGGGATGCGGCGGCTGAAGGCGATGGGGTTCAGCGACAGGCGGCTCGCGGGGCTGGCGCCCGGGTTTGGCGACCCGAACGGCGTGACCGAGGACGAGGTGCGCTCGCTGCGCCACCGGCTGGGGGTGCGACCCGTCTTCAAGCGCATCGACACCTGCGCTGCCGAGTTCGACGCCAGGACGCCGTACATGTACTCGACCTACGAGGCGCCGAGCTTCGGCTCGCCCGAGGACGAGAGCGCACCGTCCGACGCCCGCAAGATAGTCATATTGGGCGGCGGGCCGAACCGGATCGGGCAGGGGATCGAGTTCGATTACTGCTGCTGCCACGCCTGCTTCGCGCTTGGCGCCGAGGAACAAGGGGGTGCGGGGTACGAGACAATCATGGTCAACTGCAATCCCGAGACGGTGAGCACCGATTACGACACGTCCGACCGGCTGTATTTCGAGCCGCTGACCGCGGAGGACGTGCTGGAGATCCTGCACGTCGAGCGGTCGCGCGGGCTCCTGGCGGGGGTCATCGTCCAGTTCGGCGGGCAGACGCCGCTCGCCCTCGCGCCCGCGCTCGCCGCCGCCGGCATCCCGATCCTGGGCACCTCACCCGATGCGATCGACCTGGCCGAGGACCGCGAGCGGTTCGCCGCGCTGGTCGACAAGCTGGGGCTCCGACAGCCCGCCAACGGCATGGCGCGCAGCCACGAAGAGGCGGCCGCGATCGCCGGGCGGATCGGCTATCCGGTGCTGATGCGGCCAAGCTACGTGCTTGGCGGCCGCGCGATGGAGGTGGTCGACGGACCGGTCCAGCTCGACGACTATGTGCGTACCGCGGTGCAGGTGTCGGCACGGACGCCGGTGCTGGTCGACCAGTATCTGCGCGACGCGATCGAGGTCGACGTCGACGCGATCTGCGACGGCGTGGACGTGGCCGTCGCGGGCGTGCTCCAGCACATCGAGGAGGCCGGCGTCCATTCGGGCGACAGCGCCTGCTCGATCCCGCCGTACAGCCTGTCGCCGGCGATCGTCGCAGAGATCGAGCGCCAGACCGCGCTTCTCGCCCTCGCGCTCGGCGTGAAGGGGCTGATGAACATCCAGTTCGCCGTGAAGGAAGGCGAGGTGTACCTCATCGAGGTCAACCCGCGCGCGTCGCGCACGGTGCCGTTCGTCGCCAAGGCGATCGGCGTGCCCGTCGCCAAGATCGCCGCTCGCGTGATGGCGGGCGAGATGCTGGCCGACCTGCCGCCGATCGATCGGCATATCCCGTGGTCGGCGGTCAAGGAGGCGGTGTTTCCGTTCAACCGCTTCCCCGGCACCGATCCCGTGCTGTCGCCCGAGATGAAGTCGACCGGCGAGGTGATGGGGATCGACCGCGACTTCACCGTCGCCTTCGCCAAGGCGCAGCTCGGCGCGGGCACGGTGCTGCCCGACACGGGAACCGTCTTCATCAGCGTGAAGGACGGCGACAAGCCGCTCGCGCTGGAGGCCGCGCGACTGCTGGTGGCCAGTGGTCTGCGCATCGTCGCGACGTCGGGAACCGCGGCATATCTGGCGGCGCAGGGTTGCCCCGTCGAGCGGATCAACAAGGTAGCGCAGGGGCGGCCGCACATCCTCGACCGGATCGTCGACGGCGGCGTCGATCTGATCCTGAACACGACGGAAGGCTGGCAATCGCTGAAGGATTCCGCCGGCATCCGGTCGGAGGCGCTGTCGCGCCGCATCCCGTACTTCACCACGGCGCCTGCCGCGCTCCAGGCGGCGCGCGCGATCGCATCGTCCGCGTCGCGCAACCTTGAAGTGCGGCCGCTACAATCCTATTATGCCCGCTCGCGCGATTGATACCATGGACATCGACGGCGGCGTGCAGGCGGATCGGTCGGTTCTCCTGGCAAGGATGGTTTTGACGAAGGGCGGCAAGTGATGGCGACGGTCGAGAAGATGCCGATGCTCCAGGTGGGATACGAGAAGCTCACGTCCGACCTGAAGCGCCTGAAAGCCGAGCGGCCGACGATCGTCGATGCGATCGAGGAGGCGCGTGCGCACGGCGACCTGTCGGAGAATGCCGAATATCATGCCGCGAAGGAGCGTCAGGGACAGATCGAGGCATCGATCGCCGACATCGAGGACAAGCTGTCGCGTGCGCAGATCATCGATCCGCGCGACCTGTCCGGCGACAAGATCGTCTTCGGCGCGACGGTGACGCTGATGGACGAGGACGAGAAGCCGGTGACGTACCAGATCGTCGGCCAGACGGAGGCGGACGCGAAGACCGGCCGCATCTCCTACAATTCGCCGCTGGGCCGCGCCCTGATCGGGCGGAAGGCCGATGAGGAGGTGGAGGTATCGGTGCCGGCGGGCGACCGTTATTACGTCGTGTCGAAGATCGAGTTCATCTAGAGGAGCCGCGCTCCTCCGCATCCACCATTGCTTGTGGAACGGCGTCTGTGTCCGCCATCGTCATGGCGACACAGGCCACGCGGATCGTGCGCTGTGCCCTACTGGCCCGCGGTGCCCATGATGTCGTGCTCCAGCAACCGGTGGAGATGCACGACGACGTATTTCATCTCCGCGTCGTCGACGGTTCGCTGCGCCGCCGCCCGCCACGCCTTTTCCGCGCTGTCATAATCCGGGAAGACGCCGACCATGTCGATCGACGACACGTCCGCGAAATCCAGGCCGCGCGGGTCCACCACGCGGCCACCGAAAACGAGATGAAGCTTGCTCATGGCGGATATCCGATCGCTGGTCGTCACGCCGCCTAACGCGACAAGACCGGTTTGCGAAGGGTTTACGCGGATTTGTTGCGAGCGGCATCGAGTCCGGCCTGGCCGGCGCTCGCCATTGCCTTGGTAACGCCCTCGAACAACTGACGGGCCTGATCGCGTGCGCCGTCGCGGGTCAGCCCGCGCGCTTCCAGCTCCGCCATGCCGTTCTCCTTCGCCGCCGCGAGCGCCGCGGTGGCGGTGGTGCTGATCCGCTTGCCGACCGGCGCGAGCAACTCGCGCTCCTTGTCGCTGCGCGGTATCAGGGCGGCCGCTATCGCCCCGACGACGAGTCCGCCCACCAGAACGCCGATCGGGTTGGCCTCGATGCTCTGCGCGGCCTGACGGGCGGCGTCGCGGGCCTGATCGCGGGATTGTTCGAAGACGTGCTGCGCCTTCTCGAGGGAGGGCACGGGCTTTTCGGGTTCGTTGCGGTGCGTGTTGGGCATGTTGACCTCTTTCGATGAAGGTGACGGGCGATCAGTCGCCACGGATCCGGGTGGCGCGAGCCGCCGTGCGGCGCCGACGACGCCAGCGAAGCAGGGGCCAACCGATGACGAGCACGGCGGCGATGCCGGCACCCATCGCCAGGGGTCTCGGCGGATCGATCGCCGCACGGCGGGCCGCGATGCGCGCGTCCGCGATCTCGCGCCTCGCGTCGCGAATGAGGGACGCGGGACTCAGCCGATCCTGAAGCGCCTCGGCGGTGTCGGCAAGACGGGCACGTGCGGCGCGCGCATCGGCTTCCGCCTGAACGACGCGTAGCTGTTGCGGGATCATGTACCGGTACCGGGAGCCGGTGCGAGCCTGGCCTTGCCCACGAACGCCAGCGCGACCGCCGCCGCCAGCACGACACCGACGACAAGTAGGGTCGCCCATCCCGGCCCGATCAACGTCGCGAGCGTCAGGATCAGACCCACGAGCAACGCGCCGATCGCCTCCAGCACCAGCACCGCGGCGATTCCGAAGAATATCGCCGCACCCTTGTAGGCGTTCGCGCGCTCTGCGGCCTTGGCCTTGTATACCGCCACCTCGGCACGGGCGACGCCTTGAAGGTCGTCGACGAGCCTGCCGACAAGAGCGGGAAACGGGAGGCCGTCGGCGGCCCCGATAGCTGTCTCGGAAAGATGAGCCACGATGTCAGGCGTCGCGCTGGTCGAGTCCGGCCGACACGAGCCGCGCGACGACGAACCCGACTGCGGCGGCGGCACCGATCGCGGCGCCGGGGCTCTTGCGGATGACCGCACGCGCGTCGCCGATCAGATCGTCGACCTTGCGGTCGCGCAACTGGTCGGCGAACCCCTGCACGCTCTCCGCGGCCGTCCGGACATAATGACCGTTGCCGCCACCCAGCTTCTCGTCGACCTGTCCGGCCGCGTCCTCGATCAACTTCGACAGCTGCTCCAGTGCACCGACCGCGCGGTCCTTGCCCTGCTGGGCGAACATCATCGCCTTGTCGCCGGCCTGCTGCGACACCTGCCCGGCACCGTCCTTCACCTGTTGCCTGGCATTCGCCACGGTCGTCGGCGCGCCGGGCTCCTGGCCCTTGTCTTCCACGGGAGCGGCGTCCTTCAGCGGCGGTTCGGGTTCGGCCGTCGCGTCGGCCGGGGTGGGAGCGATGTCGCCATCGGTCATCGGCTTGAAGTCGTCTTCGGTCATGCTGTCTCGTCCCGCCGTCGCTATGACATGTCAACAAGCGTTCCGCCTCGGCGGTTCCACACGGAGCGCCCGCGGTGTCCATGACGGGCGGATCGCCACGATTGCACGGGCTCGGCCGCGCCGGTAAGCCGCCGCCACGCATTTCAGGGGAGCCATCAATGACCGCCATCGTCGACATCCACGCCCGCCATATCCTCGACAGCCGGGGCAATCCGACGGTGGAGGGCGACGTGCTGCTGGAAGACGGCAGCTTCGGGCGCGCGGCGGTGCCGTCGGGCGCGTCGACCGGCGCGCACGAGGCGGTGGAGCGGCGCGACGGCGATCGGGCGCGGTGGGGCGGCAAGGGCGTCGACGGGGCCGTGAGGGCGGTGAACGAGGACATCGCGCAGGCCGTCGTCGGCTATTCCGCGGAGGATCAGGCGGACCTCGACCGCGCGATGATCGTGCTCGACGGCACGGCCAACAAGAGCCGGCTCGGCGCCAACGCGATCCTGGGCGTCAGCCTCGCGACCGCCAAGGCGGCGGCGGAGGCGCGCGGGCTGCCGCTGTATCGCTACGTCGGCGGCGTCGCGGCGCATGTGCTGCCCGTCCCGATGATGAACATCATCAACGGCGGCGAGCATGCCGACAACCCGATCGACTTCCAGGAGTTCATGGTGATGCCGGTCGGCGCCGCCAGCATCGGCGAGGCGGTGCGGTGCGGATCGGAGATCTTCCACACGCTCAAGAAGGGTCTGTCGGAGCGCGGCCTAGCGACCGGCGTCGGCGACGAGGGCGGCTTCGCGCCCAACATCGCCAGCACCACCGACGCGCTCGACTTCATCATGCGGTCGATCGAGGCGGCGGGATACCGACCGGGCGACGACGTGATGCTCGCGCTGGACTGCGCGGCCACCGAGTTCTTCCGTGACGGGCGCTATCACATCGGCGGCGAGGGCAAGGTGCTCGATCCCGACGAGATGGCGGACTATCTCGCCGACCTCGCCGGCCGCTATCCGATCATCTCGATCGAGGACGGGATGGCGGAGGACGACTTCGACGGCTGGCATGCGCTGACGCAGCAGCTTGGCCACAAGGTCCAGCTGGTCGGCGACGACCTGTTCGTGACCAATCCCGAGCGGTTGCGGATGGGCATCGACCGGGGGCTGGCCAACTCGCTGCTCGTGAAGGTCAACCAGATCGGCACGCTGACGGAAACGCTGGAGGCGATGGCGGTCGCGTCGCGCGCGGGCTACACCTCGGTGATGTCGCATCGGTCGGGCGAGACGGAGGACGCGACGATCGCGGACCTGGCGGTCGCCACCAACTGCGGACAGATCAAGACCGGCAGCCTCGCGCGCTCGGACCGGCTCGCCAAATACAACCAGCTGATCCGGATCGAGGAGGAACTGGGCGACGCGGCGATCTACGCCGGACGGACGATCCTGCGCGGCGACCTGCGCCGGGCAAAGGCTTGATCGCGGGCCTGCGTTGCGCAAGACTGATCGCATGAACCGGATGCGGCGATGAAGCGGAAGCGGGGCAGGATCGCGGCCATGCTGCACCGTGCGCTGCTGCCGACGCTGGTCGTGGCGGTGATGGCATTCTTCGGCGGCTATGCGGTGCTCGGTCCCAACGGCGCGCTGGCCTATGGCGATTACAAGCGGCTGCTCGCGCATCGGCAGGTGGAGTTCGCCGCGCTGGATCGTCAGCGGAGCGAACTGCGCAACCGTGTCGGCCTGCTCGACCCGCGCCATGCCAATCCGGACATGGTCGATGAACTGGCGCGCCGGAAACTGAACGTCGTCGATCCCGACGAAGTGATCGTGCCGCTTCGGTAAGGTTCCCCTCCCGCGAGCGGGAGGGGAACGGGCCCTACGCGCCCAGGAACGTCAGCATGTCCTTCGTCAGCCGATCGCTGGCGGTGACATTCAGGCCATGCGGCTCGCCGTCATATTCCACCAGCTGGCCCTGCGCGATGCCGCGGGCGGCGGCGCGACCCGACGCTTCGATCGGAACCGTCTTGTCCGCCGTCCCGTGGACGATCAGCGTCGGTACGCGGAACGAGGCCAGGTCGGGCCTGAAATCCGTGTGGGCGAACGACTCCATGCACGCGAGCGTCGGCTTCAGCCCCGCCATCAGTGCAGCGGACGTCGACATGTCCACCAGATCGTCGCTGACCGGGTGCGAGATTAGGCCCACGCCATAGAATTGCGGCATGAAGGTACGGCGGAAGAACTTGGCCCGGTCCGTCTCGATACCCTCCCTGATCTGGTCCAGCATCGACTGGGGCACGCCTTCCGGATTGTCCTCCGTCTGGAGCAGGTACGGCACCACCGACGCGATCAGCCCCGCCGCGACCACGCCCTTGCCGTCATGCCGGCTCATGTATCGCGCGACCTCGCCGCCACCCATCGAGAAGCCGACGATCGTCGCGTCGGTATCGGCGCCGGTCTCCTTCATGACGTCGGCGAGGTCGTCGGACAGCGTGTTGTAGTCATAGCCGCTCCACGGCTGGCCCGAGCGCCCGAAGCCGCGTCGGTCATAGGCGATCACGCGAAACCCGGCCTGCGCGAGCGCCATCGACTGCGGGTCCCAGCTGTCGGCGTTGAGCGGCCAGCCGTGGAGGAGGATGACGGGTCGGCCCGATCCCCAATCCTTCACGTAGAGGTCGGTGCCGTCGCGCGTCTTCACGTAAGCCATTGCCTTCTCCTTCGATGCTGGAAGGTCGAACGGCTTGTCCGACCGCCCGTTCCCGGCGGCCGCGCTTGGCGGCCCGCCGATCCCGCTGGTGCGTCAGGCCATGATGGCGGAGCCCGAGGCGCAGGCGGCGTTCCGATCCGGCCTAGCGCGTCTGCCGCAGCGTCAGGACCTCGTCGCGCACCTCCATCAGTCCGGGTTCGCGGACCGACGGGCGCAGCCGCGCGACGCTGCACAGGCCGGCGACCAGCGCCAGCCCGGCTGCGACCAGCGGCGGGGCGGAGCCCGC
>NZ_CAHJWW010000035.1 GCF_903643035.1 Sphingomonas bacterium
GTGGCAATGCCAGCGCGCAGGCGCTCGACGCGCTGTTCGGCGGCGCCGCGCCGCGCTCGGCCGGCGAACGCTCGACGGTGGACGCTGCGGGCAGTGACGAGGTCGACCCGGGCATCCGCTCGTCGGCCGGCGATCCGGGCACCGCGGTGGTCGACAAGCAGGCTACCACCCGCGACATCGTCGCCGCGCCGGAGGGCAACGGCCGGGACGCGAGCGCCACCGCCAAGTGACCGGCCCCCGGCGTCTGGTCCGCTGATGGCGCACGACCTGGCAGGCCTGCCGAGCCGCGAGCAGATCCTAGACTTCATCGCCACGTCGGACCAGCCGGCGGGCAAGCGCGAGATCGCGCGCGCCTTCGGCCTGCACGCCCAGCAGAAGATCGCGCTGAAGGCGCTGTTGAACGACATGGCGGACGAGGGGCTGATCGACTCCGCCCCCGGCCGTGCCTTCCATGCCATGGGCGGGCTGCCCAAGGTGACGGTGCTGCGCATCGTCGATGTGGACGACGATGGCAATGTTTGGGCGGTGCCCGAGCGATGGGAGGCGGACGGGGTGCCGATGCCCCGCCTCCGGGTGCGCGAGCGCAAGCGCGGTGCGCTGGGGGTCGGCGAGCGGCTGCTCGCGCGGACCGAAGAGGCCGGCCAGGGCTGGATCGCGCACCCGATGAAGGTCCTGCCCAAGGGCGAGGAGCTGATGCTGGGCGTCCTGCGCGCCGAGGGAGAACGCCTGTTCCTGCAGGGCGTCGACAAGAAGGACCGGCGCGACTGGCCGGTGTCGGACGCTGGCGGCGGGCAGGCGGGCGACCTGGTGCTGGCGGAGAAGGCGGGCCGACCGCCGCGGATCACCGCGCGGGTGACGCAGGTGCTGGGCGACCCATTCGCGGCCCGCAGCTTCTCGCTGATCGCGATCCACAAGCTCGGCATCCCCGACGTCTTCGCCCCCGAGGCGCTGGCGGAGGCGGTCGAGGTCGCGAGGCTGCCGTTGCAGGGCGGCACTGCATCCGCGTCGGCGGATCGGCAGGAACGCGAGGACCTGACCCATCTGCCCATCGTCGCGATCGACCCGTCCGACGCGCGCGATCATGACGATGCGGTATGGGCGACGCCCGACGACGATCCCGGCAATCCCGGCGGCTGGCGCGCGATCGTGGCGATCGCCGACGTGTCCTTCTACGTCCGCCCCGGTTCGGCGCTCGACCGCGAAGCGCGGCGGCGGGGGAACAGCGTGTATTTCCCCGACCGGGTCGTGCCGATGCTGCCCGAGCTGCTGTCGGCGGATGTCTGCTCGCTGAAGGAGGGGGTCGATCGCGCGGCGCTCGCCTGTCACCTGCGGATCGGGGCGAAGGGCGAGCTGAAGGACTGGCGCTTCAGCCGCGCGACGGTGCGGCTGGCGGCGAATATCGCGTATGAGGACGCGCAGGCGCTGGTGGACGCGGCCGCCGGTCCCCTCCCGCAGGCGGGAGGGGAGGTACTGGCCGCCCTCCTGCCCCTGTGGGCCTGCTGGCGTGCGCTCGCGGCGGCACGGGATGCGCGCGAGCCGCTGGACCTCGATCTGCCCGAACGCCGCGTGGTTCTGGACGAGCAGGGCCGGATCCTGTCGGTCGCGCCGCGCGAGCGGCTCGACGCGCACCGGCTGATCGAGGATTACATGATCGCCGCCAACGTCGCCGCGGCAAAGGCGCTGGAGCGGAAGAGGGCGCCGGTGATGTACCGCGTGCACGAGCCGCCCGCGCGCGAGAAGCTGGCGGCGCTGAAGGACTATCTGGCCACGTTCGACGTCGCGTTCGCGCTAGGCCAGGTGATCCGCCCGGCGACGTTCAACCACGTGCTGGCGCGGATCGGCGAGGCGGAGTTCCGGCCGCAGGTGATGGAGCAGGTGCTGCGCACGCAGACGCAGGCCTATTACGCGCCCGCCAACCTTGGTCATTTCGGGCTGGGCCTGGGCAGCTACGCGCATTTCACTTCGCCGATCCGCCGCTATGCCGACCTGCTGGTGCATCGCAGCCTCGTGGCCGCGTACGATCTCGGCTCGGGCGCGCTGTCGGGCGGCGAGGCGGAGGCCATGGAGGCGATCGGCACCGCGATCAGCCGGCTGGAGCGACGCGCGATGGAGGCGGAGCGCGACACGGTCGACCGCTACGTCGCCGCTTTCCTGTCGGAGCGCGCAGGCGAGCTGGTCGATGCGCGGGTGACGGGCGTCACCAATTTCGGGCTCTTCGCGACGGTGGAGGGGATCGGCGGCGACGGACTGCTGTCGGTGCGCGACCTGGGAACCGAGTATTTCCGCTTCGACGAGGGGGCGCGCACGCTGACCGGCGAGCATAGCGGCGAGCGATACACGCTCGGCCAGCGGCTTGTGCTGCGGCTGGTGGAGGCGAACCCGGTGTCGGGGGCGCTGCGCTTCGAACTGCCCGAGGGCGCGGGCGGGTCGGGACCGGCATCGGGAGCCAGGCCCGCGCGGGGGCCGGGCGACGGTGGCAAGGGAGGCGCGCGCGTGCTCCACCGGCGCGGGCGACCCGCCAACGTCCGCCATCAGGGAAAGAAGCGATGACCGGCACCGTCGCTGCCACCCTGGCCGCCCGCGCTCGCCGGCGGATCGTCGACCATTTCACCAGCGCCGGCGCGACGCTGCCGAACCACGCGATCGCTTGTCCGGAGCCGGGCGGCCGGGTGGAGCGGCACATCGTCCGCCGCATGATCGCGTTCGGCGCGTTGCGGGCGGCGGGGGAGGGGACCTACTGGCTCGATACGAGGCGACTGGCCGACTTCCGCAAGGAGTCGCTCGCCCGGGTATTGGGCGTGCTGGCCGTCGCGGGCTTCGCCGCGGCCGGGGCGATCGCCTTCGGGGGATGACATCCGGGCGGGACGAGACCCGTTGCTTGCCGCCCGGCCGCTATGGTCGGTCGTGCCCGGCGCGATAGTCGCTCGGCGACCGTCCGAAACTGTGGCGGAACAGGCGCGACAGATGGGCCGCGTCACAGAACCCCCAGCGTTCGGCGATGTCGGAGATCCGCTCGCGGCTGTCGCGACGCAGTTCCTCTGCGACGTGGGCGAGCCGCCGGCTGCGGATGAACGCCTGCACGCCGCCTTCCGCGTCGAACAACCGGTACAGCGTCGATCGCGACACGCCCGACCATCGGCATAGATTGCCGATGGTCAGCGTCGACGATCCCAGCTTCTGTTCGATGACAGCCTCCGCCGCCAGCCGCGCGCCGGTCGCGGCAGCCACGGGTGTCACGGTACCCGACGGTATCGACCGAGCCACGCCGATCTCCAGGAGATCGAGCGTGACGCGGCCGAGGCGCGCGGCGTGGTGGGCGGGCAGACCGGCATCCAGCGCCTCGATCATCGCCCGGGCGTGAGAGCGCAACAGGCCGGCAACCTGTGGCTGGATGACCAGGCCGTGCAGCGTGCGCACATGCGGCAAGGTGCGTTCCGCGACCGCGCGCGGGATGGCGAGTACCGCAGTGAACGCCGTTTCCGAGAAATGGGACATCGGTTGCCCGAAGTCGCTGAGCGCGATGCATCCCGCCGGCGCATCGAAAGCGCGTCCGTTGGCATCGCCCCGGCCCTCTCCCTCGAACCGGATGGCGACCATCAGCGGATCGCTGCCGTCGGTACGGATGTGGCCGGGCGTCCGATGCCAATTCTGCGAGGTCATGCGCGAGTGGCTGAAGCCGATGCTTCCGAGCTGTGCCGAACTTGTCTCGACAGTGAACGGCACCAGAGGCTTGGTATCGTACAGGCGCCCGAACTGGAGAAGCGATCCCTCACGCCACGCGGGGTAGCGATCTTCGGGCCGTTGCGATGTCGAGGAGTAGCGCGCCACCGGTAGCAGGGTGCCCGAGCCTGGGACCGGATCGCTTTTCATTTAACTTAGTATAATGAGAATGATCTAACCTGCAAACGCCTGTCCCACCAGTCTGAACCGGAATGGTACAAGCCGTTTCACATGGTCCGACGTCCCGACTAGCGCGACAATCCGGAGACGCCACGATCCGGAGGATGGCCGAGCGTCGGCCCGCGCGAGCCTATGCCGCGTCGCTGAACTGCAATGCCGCGAGCCGTGCATACAGACCGCCTTGCGCGATCAGGGCGGCATGGGTGCCCTGTCCGACGATGCGGCCATCGTCCATCACGACGATCCGCCCCGCCGCGCGCACCGTCGCCAGCCGGTGCGCGATCACCAGCGTCGTGCGATGCGACATCAGCCGGTCCAGCGCCTGCTGCACCAGCTGCTCGCTTTCGGCGTCTAGCGCGCTTGTAGCCTCGTCGAGCAGCAGCACCGGCGAGTTGCGCAGCAGCGCCCGGGCGATCGCCACCCGCTGACGCTGCCCGCCCGACAGCCGCGCGCCGGCCTCGCCCAGGAAGGTGTCGAGGCCGTCGGGCAGCCGGCGCAGGAACTCGGCCGCGTTCGCCGCCTCCGCCGCGGCCCAGATGCTCGCATCGTCCGCGTCCCAGCGGCCATACCGCAGGTTGTCGCGGGCGGAGGCGGCGAAGATCACCGTTTCCTGCGGCACCATCGCGATCCGCTCCCGGATCGCCGCCGGATCCGCCTGCGGCAACGCGACACCATCGATCCGGATGCAGCCCTCCTGCGGGTCGTAGAAACGCTGCACCAGCTGGAACAGCGTCGACTTCCCCGCCCCCGATGGGCCGACGATCGCCACCGTCTCGCCCGGCGCGACGGTCAGCGAGAAATCGTGCAACGCGGGCAGGTCGTGCCGGGTAGGATAGCGGAACCCGACATGCTCGAACGCGAGGCCGCCGGACGGGTGTTCCCGCGTAGGCTCGGGCAGCGGCACCGGATGCGCGGGCGCGGCGATGTCCGGTCGCTCGACCAGCAGCTCGTGCAGCCGCTCGGCCGCGCCCGCCGCGCGCAGCAGGTCTCCGTAAACCTCCGTCAGCGATCCGAACGCGCCGGTGACGAGGCCGGCGATGCCGATGAAGGCGGTAAGCGACCCGCCGGTCAGCCGGCCGGCGGCGACATCGGCCACCGTCGTCCACAAAAGCAGCGTGACCGCCCCGAAGAGCAGCATCATCACAAGCGCGGTCATGATCGCGCGTATCAGGATCCGCTGCTTCGCCGCCGCGAAACCGCGATCGACCGCGCCGGCAAAGCGTGCCTCCTCTCGCGCCTCCTGCCCGAACGCCTGCACGATCCGCATCGCGCCCAGCACCTCGACGACCATCGCGCCGATTTCCGCGATCCGATCCTGGCTCGCACGCGAGAAGCCGCGGACGCGCCGGCCGAGCACCGCGATCGGCAGGATCACGACCGGGATCGCGACGATCAGCGAGCCCGCGATCCTGGGGGCGATCACGAACAGCAGGATCGTGCCGCCGATGCCGGTCAATGCGTTGCGCAACGCGATCGACACCGTGCTGCCTACCGTCGTCTCGATCTGCGCGGTGTCGGAGGTCAGGCGGGATGCGATCTCGGACGGACGGTTCTCCTCGAACCAGCCAGGCGACAGCCGCAGCAGATTGGCCTGCACCGCGGCGCGGATGTCCGCCACCGTCCGCTCACCGAGCCAGGACACCGAGTAGAAGCGCACCGCCGTCGCCATCGCCAGCAGGACGACGAGCCCGAACAGGCCATAGAAGACCCGGTCGATGTGCGCCATGTCCGCCCCGCGGCCGAACCCTTGGTCGATCACCGACTTGAAGCGCCACGGGATGAACAGCGTCGTCCCCGAGGTGACCAGCAACGCCACGAGCGAGATGGCGATCTGGCCGGGATAATGCGATGCGAAGCGCCAGATCATCCTCAGGCTGCCCAGCCGGTGCGACGCCGATGCTCCGGCCGGGCGCGACGACGGGGCCGGAGCGCGGGTTACGGCGGGGGCGACGTCGGCGGGAACGGTATCGGCCATGACCGCGCGGTAGCAGCGCGGGCGGACAGGCTCAACAGGCGGGCGTCGTCGGGATATTGCAGCGCAGCATTGTCTGTGCCCTGAATTGCTTTACCGCATCCGCAACCATTTTCGTCCAGGGGACGGTGCCATGCTCTACGATGCCTATGAATATCAGCGTTCGATGCTCGCCGGCGCCGGGGCGATCGCCAGCTGGAGCGCGGGGCTGCTCCGCAATCCGATGAACCCGTTCGGCTATTTCGGCGGCGGGCCGGTGCTCGGCTCGGCGCTGGAGGTGTTCGCCCATGCCGCCGCCCCGCGCGGAAAGCCGGCCTTCGGGCTCGATCGCACGATGGTGGACGGGCGGGAGGTCGCGGTGCACGAGGAGGTCGTGCTGCGGCTGCCGTTCGGGCAGCTGAAGCGGTTCCGTCGCGAGGGGGTCGACGGTGGCCCCAGGCTGCTGATCGTCGCGCCGATGTCGGGCCATTTCGCCACCCTGCTTCGCGGCACGGTCGAGCGGATGATCCAGAGCGCCGACGTCTATGTCACCGACTGGCGCGACGCCCGCTGCGTGCCGATGGCGGAAGGGACGTTCGACCTCGACGATTATGTCGATTATCTGATCCGCTTCTGCGAGGCGATCGGGCAGATCGGCGGAGGCGAGGCCGATCCCCGCCCGCACATGCTGGCGGTGTGTCAGCCGTCGGTACCCTGCTATGCGGCCGCCGCGCTGATGAGCGCGGACCGGCACCCCAACCGTCCGCGCACGCTGACGATGATGGGCGGCCCGGTCGACACGCGCGAGTCGCCGACCGCGGTGAACACGCTTGCGACGAAGCGCCCGCACAGCTGGTTCGAGCAGAACGTGATCGCGACCGTCCCGGCGAGCTATCCGGGCGCGGGGCGGCGGGTATACCCGGGCTTTCTGCAACTCGCCGGCTTCATGACGATGAACCTCGGCAACCACCTCAACAGCCATTACGACATGTTCAAGCATCTGGTCGCAGGCGACGGCGAGGGCGCAGGGTCGACGCAGGCGTTCTACGACGAGTATCGATCGGTCTGCGACATGACGGCGGAGTTCTATCTCCAGACGATCAACGTCGTCTTCCAGACGCACGCGCTGCCCCGCGGTGAGATGATGCATCGCGGACGGCGGGTCGATCCCGCGGCGATCACCGACATCGGCCTGCTCGCGATCGAGGGCGAGCGGGACGACATCTCGGGCCTGGGCCAGACGCGCGCCGTGCTGACGCTGGCGACGGCGTTGCCGGATCAGAGGAAGTCATACCATCTGGCCGAGGGCGTCGGGCACTACGGCATCTTCAACGGCTCGAAGTGGCGGAACCGGATAGCGCCGGTCGTCGAAGAATGGATGGCGGCCAACGCCGACTTAGACCGACCCTGACGTCGGATCGGGCTTTAACATCGAAAGGGCTCCACCGACACAGTGAAGCCCTTTCGTTCGGGTCGCTGGAGGTCAGGCGATCGAGTCGACCATCGCGTGGCTGCTCGACTCTTGCGGCTTGATCGTGCCGCCTATCAGCATCTTCAGCCGCCCCCCGAGCGACACGTCCGTTTCCCACAGCTCGGCGGACGATACGTCGAAGCGATTGAGCCGGGCGTCCTGCTTGCCGTTGGGGAACCAGGCTTCGACACGATTGTCCCAGAGCTTGTCGAAGGTCGCATGATCGGTCTCCTCGCTGACGGTGCCCATCAGCGACGCGAAGAAGTCGTGCCCCTTGCCGGCGAACTGCGCAGTCGCCTCACCACCCGCCGCGATGCGGTTCTCCTTGCCGGAGAAGACGAACAGCACGTTGGGCTGATCTTCGTCCGTCTTGACGTTCATCGGCTCCACATGGTGACCACCCGCCAGTCCGATCATGATGAAGGGGCTGTCTTTCAGCCTAGCGAGGAACTTGGCGGCCACTTCCTGCGGCGTGTCCTTGTCGACCATGATCGTCTCCTGTGATCGGTTCGGTTGCAGAACGACGACATGCGGGGTTGGTTGCGGCTGACTTGCGTCGGTGCGCCTCACAACACCTCGAACAGACCGGCCGCGCCCATGCCGCCGCCGACGCACATCGTGACGACCACATGACGGACGCCGCGCCGCTTGCCCTCGATCAGCGCGTGGCCGGTCATGCGCGCGCCCGACATGCCATAGGGGTGGCCGATCGCGATCGCGCCGCCGCTGACGTTCAGCCGCTCCTCGGGGATGCCAAGTTTGTCCTGACAGTAGAGCACCTGGACCGCGAACGCCTCGTTAAGCTCCCACAGGCCGATATCGTCCATCCTCATCCCGAACCGCTCCAGCAGCTTGGGTATCGCGAAGACCGGGCCGATGCCCATCTCGTCGGGCTTCGTGCCCGCCACCGCCATGCCGACATAACGGCCGAGCGGCGCCAGCCCGCGCTGTTCCGCCAGCCTCTCCTCCATCAGGACGCAGGCCGAGGCACCGTCGGACAGCTGGCTGGCGTTGCCCGCCGTGACGATCGCGTCAGCGCCCATCACCGGCGCAAGCTTCCCTAGGCCCTCCAGCGTGGTGTCGGCGCGGTTGCCCTCGTCCTTCGACAGGGTGATCTCCTTGTGGATGATCTCCTTGGTCGCCTTGTCGAGCAGTCCCATCGTCGCGGTGACGGGCACGATCTCCGCGGCGAACCGTCCCGCCGCCTGCGCCTGCGCGGTCAGTCGCTGCGAGCGCAGGGCGTATTCGTCGCACCGGTCGCGGCCGATGCCATACCGCTTGCCGACCACTTCAGCGGTCTGGAGCATGGGCATGTAGATGTCGGCGTGCATCGCCAGCAGGTCGGGATCGGCGGCGACCCGCATCTGCGGCGTCTGGACGAGGCTGATGCTCTCCACGCCGCCGCCTATGCAGACATCCATCCGGTCGACCACGATCTGCTTGGCGGCGGCGGCGATCGCCATCAGCCCGGACGCGCACTGCCGGTCGAGCGACATGCCCGGCACGCCGACGGGAAGCCCGGCGCGCAGCAGCGACGTGCGCGCGATGTTCGTTGCCTGGTGCCCCTGCTGGAGCGCGGCGCCGAAGATCACGTCGTCCACCTCGTCGCCTTGGATTCCGGCGCGCTCGACGGCGGCCCGGATCGCGTGGCTTGCCAGCGTGGGCGCGGGCAGGTCGTTGAAGGCGCCGCGGTACGCGCGGCCGATCGGCGTGCGGGCGGTGGAGACGATGACGGCGGAACGCATTTTTCTCTCTCCCCCTCCCGCTCTCGGGAGGAAATGGGGTGGGTGCCCGCTCGGCCACGGGCATTGGCGGGTGAGGTGAGGGTGGAAGAACCTCTCCCCGACCCGTCGGCAGGCGGAGGCGATGATTTACGTCATACGAACTGCTGGCTGATCCATTCGGCGATCAGCGCGGGTTTGTCCTGGCCCGCGATCTCGACCGTGACCTCGTCGGTCCGCTGATAGCGACCAGGACCCCTCGCGACGAACTCGACCAGCCGGAAGCGTCCGCGCACGCGACTGCCCGAGCGGACGGGAGTAACGAACCGGATTCTGTTGCCGCCATAGTTGACGCCCATCCGCAGCCCTTCGAGCGTCGCCTGGTCGGGCACCTTCGATGCCAGCGACGGCAGGAGCGACAGGATGAGGAAACCGTGCGCGATCGTGCCCCCGAACGGCGTGGCGGCCGCGCGTGCCGGATCGACGTGGATGAACTGATGGTCGCCCGTCGCCTCGGCGAAGCGGTCGATCATGCCTTGCGTCACTTCCACCCAGCCGGACACCTGTTCGGTGCCGGCCCAGGCCGCCATTTCCTCCGGCAGGATCGCTGGCACCGTTTTCCTCCGCCCGTTTCGCTCCTGCCCCATTTCCCTCGAGGTCAGACGCGCTACATGCGAAGGCTCGTGTAGGCGAGGGTTCGCCCCCGCCGCAAGCCTCGTCACACCGGACTTTCGAACCATGACCGTCACCGCACTCTCCAGCCCCCGTTCGGAGATGCGTCGCCTGCACCGCGCCGCCGAACCCGATGTTCTAAATCCGCTGCTTGCCCGCGCCGACCTGTCGCCCGAATCGCGCGAGCGGACGATGGGCGCGGCGCGGGGGCTGCTGGCGGACCTGCGCGAGGCGCAGGGAAGAGGATGGGTCAACCGGTTCCTGCAGGAGTATCGGCTGGGCTCGGCGGAGGGGATCGCGCTGCTGAGCCTGGCGGAGGCGTTCCTGCGCGTGCCCGATCCCGAGACCGCGGACCTGCTGATCGCAGACAAGCTGGGCGACGCGGACTGGCGGTCGCATGCCGGGCAGTCGTCGTCGCGACTGGTCAACTCCGCAACATGGGGGCTGGTGGTCGGCCGCGCGCTGGTCGGCGAGGAAGGCGGCGCGCTGCGCCGGCTGATCGCGCGCGCGGGCGAGCCGTTCGTGCGCCAGGCGGTCGGCGCGGCGATGAAGATGATGGGCGAGATCTTCGTGATGGGCCGAACCATCGACGAGGCGATGGCCCGGATGCGTCGGACCGAGCACAAGGGCTTCACCGCCAGCTTCGACATGCTGGGAGAGGCGGCGCGGACGAGCGAGGACGCGGCACGCTACATGGAGGCGTATCGCGGCGCGATCGACCGGATCGGCGCCTATGCGCACGAGGGTCATTCGGTGTCGATCAAACTGTCGGCGCTCCACCCGCGTTATGAGGTCGCGCAACACGGGCGATGCGTGCCCGCGCTCGCCGCCATGCTGCACGAACTCGCCGCACAGGCGCAGGACGCGGGCATCCACCTGACCGTCGACGCCGAAGAGAGCGAGCGGCTGGAGATGAGCCTCGACATCATCGAGGACGTGGTGCGCCAGCCCCGCTTCCGCGGCTGGGACGGGTTCGGCTTGGCGGTGCAGGCCTATTCCAAACGTGCGCGGCCGGTGATCGCCTGGGCCGACGCGCTGGCGGGCGAGTGCGGTCAGCGATGGAACGTCCGGCTCGTCAAGGGCGCGTATTGGGACAGCGAGATCAAGCGCGCGCAGGTAGAGGGCCTGGTCGACTATCCGCTGTTCACGCGCAAGGCGGCGACGGACGTGTCCTACCTGGCGGTAGCGCGCGACATGCTCGACGCGCCCAACATCCGGCCGGCATTCGCCAGCCACAACGCGCTGACCGTCGCGACGATTGCCGAATGGGCGGGCAACCAGCGCGACTTCGAGTTCCAGCGGCTGCATGGCATGGGCGACGGCCTGTACGAGCGGATGGTGCGCGAGCGTGGCTATCACACCCGCGTCTACGCGCCGGTCGGCGGGCACCGCGACCTGCTGGCATATCTTGTCCGCCGGCTGCTGGAGAACGGGGCGAACTCGTCCTTCGTCCACCAGCTCGCCGATGCACGATTGTCGGAGGCGGACATCCTGGCCGATCCGGTCGCCAGGATCGCCGCCGTGGGCGGCACCCGCCATCCGAGCATCCCGTTACCGGTGAACCTGTTCGAGGCCGCGGACGGTCATCGGAACAGCGCGGGGCTGGACCTTGCGGATCGCGACGTACTGGCCGGGGTGGCAGCGGCGGTGAAGCCTCCGCTCCCGCTCACGGCAAGGGGTGGCCCCGCAGGCAATGTCGACACGTCACGCGCTTCAGAAGTCCACCCCCGACCCCTCCCGAAAGAGGGAGGGGAGATCGCCGCCGCCATCGCCCGCGCCCATGCCGCCTTTCCCGCCTGGTCCGCCGCCCCGGTCGAGCATCGCGCCGCCTGTCTCGACCGGCTGGCCGACCTGCTGGAGCGCGACCGCGACCCGCTGATGGCGATCTGCGTGCAGGAGGCTGGCAAGACGATCCCCGATGCGCTGGGCGAGGTGCGCGAGGCGGCGGACTTCTGCCGCTACTACGCGATGCAGGCGCGGCGGACGCTCGCGCCCGTCGAGCTGCCGGGTCCGACCGGCGAGCGCAACGTGCTGCGGCTGGTCGGGCGGGGCGTGTGGGCGACGATCGCGCCCTGGAACTTCCCGCTCGCGATCTTCCTCGGCCAGACCGCCGCCGCGCTGGTCACCGGCAACGCCGTGGTCGCCAAGCCCGCGCCGCAGACACCGCGCATCGCCGCCGCCGCGGTGGCGCTCGCGCATGAGGCGGGAGTACCCGCCGATGCGCTGGTGCTGGTGGTCGGCGGCCCGGAGGTGGGCGCGCAGCTGACCGCCGACCCGCGCATCGCCGGCGTCGCCTTCACCGGCTCTACGCCCACCGCCAAGAAGATCGCCCGCGCGCTGCTGGGGGACTCCGACGACGGCACGGCGCGTCCGCTCGTGCCGCTGATCGCCGAGACGGGCGGGATCAACGCCATGATCGTCGATTCGACTGCCCTGCCCGAACAGGTGGTCGCCGACGTGGTGACGAGCGCCTTCCGCTCGGCGGGCCAACGCTGTTCGGCGCTGCGGCTGCTACTGGTGCAGGAGGAGGTGGCGAACGGCGTGATCGCGATGCTGTCGGGCGCTATGGACACGCTCGTGGTGGGCGATCCCGCCGATCCCGCCACCGACATAGGCCCCGTGATCGACCGCGCGGCCTTTGACCGGCTGATGGCCTATCGCGAGCAGGTCCGCGACCGCGTCGTCAAGACGGTGCCCGTGCCCGCCGACGGCCTGTTCGTGCCGCCCACGCTGGTCCGGCTGTCCTCGATCGACGCGCTGACGGCGGAATGGTTCGGCCCCGTGCTCCACGTCGCGACATGGCCTGCGGGCCAGCTTGGCCGGACGATCGCGGCGGTGAACGCGAAGGGCTTCGGCCTCACGATGGGCCTCCACAGCCGGATCGCGCGCGCCGCCGAACTGGTGGAAGCCGAGGCGCGGGTCGGCAACCTCTACGTCAACCGCAGCATGATCGGCGCCGTCGTGGGCAGCCAGCCGTTCGGGGGCGAAGGGCTATCGGGCACGGGACCCAAGGCGGGCGGACCGCATTATCTGCCGCGCTTCTGCCTAGAGCGCGCGATCTCGACCGACACCACCAGCGCGGGCGGCAATGCGACGTTGCTCAGCCTGGACGAAGGCGGGATATGAGCGGCAGGCGTGCGGCCCGATACCTGCCGGCATCAGGGCCGGGGGCATGGGTGACGTCATGCAGGCGACTCGCGATCTCCGGAACAATCACTGGCGGTCGTCAGGCGGTATCGCCGGCCCGGCATCTCCGGCTTCACCGACAATCAATCAGCAACCGGCTGGACAGTCGCGAACGCTATATAGCCTAGGCTGCGAGATCCCGCGACCAGGCGCGTTTCCAACGCCCATCCGGGCTTCGCGTCATCGCGACATCGCAGCGGCGGCATGACGAGTGCCACTGGCGGCCATCGTGATACGCTCGCCCACGCGACCGTCGGTGCCCGAGTGCCAGGCAGATCAGCTGCTTCATTTCATCATCCCTCCATACTTTCATAATACGGGCGGAGCGCCGGAATGAAGCGATGCACGTCCCATCGTGAGGACCAGCGGTTCACCGGATGAGAACGCATGATCCGGATGCGACTGGCTGGAGCCGGCGAACCGGGGCCGATCAGGCGATGGGCGGCCGTCCGGCGACCAACTGGTCGTAGGCGAGCCCTCGCGCGCGATCTGCCGGCAGGCCGAGTGCGCCGGCCATCGCTGGCCCCAGCAGCGCGTCACCCAGCGCCATCAGCATCAGCTGCAACGTCTGGTCCTCGATCGGCCTGCCGCCTTCGGGTCGTGTCTCGACCAGATCGTCGACGAGTGCATGGATCGCGCGCAGGATCGGATGGAGCGCGTCGCGGTTGCCGGTCAGTATCATCCAGCTGGCCAGCGCACCCGCGCCGCCCGCGCCGAACGCATCGAAGACCAGGGCGACGATGCCGGCATGATCGGGCGGGCCGGGCGCCGTCAGCATCGCCGCGCGGATCGTGCCGGTGATCTCCTC
The DNA here is from genome assembly GCF_903643035.1 of Sphingomonas bacterium. Classification (GTDB taxonomy): domain Bacteria; phylum Pseudomonadota; class Alphaproteobacteria; order Sphingomonadales; family Sphingomonadaceae; genus Sphingomonas. The sequence continues at coordinate 13,710 of NZ_CAHJWW010000035.1, forward strand.
CGCCATCCGCGCGATCAGCGCCTGCTGAAGCCCTATGGCGGTACCGAAGTGATGGAGCAGCGTCGCATGGGTTCGCCCGATCCGCGCCGCCACCGCCTTGAGCGTTACCGCCGACGGCCCGTTCTCCACCAGCAGGGCGCGTGCCGCCTCCAGCGCGGCGTCGCGCGACTGGTCGGGACTGGATCGGCGCCGGGGCAGGGAGGTCGGGGACACCGATCGGCTGTCGAGACTTTCGTTGCCAAGGGCAATCCCGAGCCGTCGCGCGCGGTGCGGGGAGAACCGTCGATGGGAGCCGGCGAACGGCTTTCGTCCAGGCCCCCGCTGCCCTACGGCGAACGCCCAGAGCCCAAGGAGACCCGTCGTGCGCTTCGTCCAGATCGAGATGCTTCCTTCCGGCAGGGCACTCGTCGACATCGACAAGCTGAGCCACGCGGTCCCGCAGCAGGATGGGGGGACGCGCCTGTTCCTGGGCGCGCAGACGCTGGACGTTCCCCACTCGCTGGACGAGCTGGAGAATGTGCTCGCCGGGCGCGAGCGGGGCGACGCGGGGGAGGGTGGCAGGGCCGGTTTCGGGATCGGCTGAGCCGGCGCGGCGCTGTCGGGCGACAGTGGCGAGTCACCGGTCAGGCAGCGCGGCGCCACGTCGTTTCCGACGTAAGATCGAGTTCCATGACGACGGCCTCGACCGCGTATCCGCGCGCGCGCGAGAGCACCGGGCGCCGCATGCCGGTCTCCCGGAAGCCCAGCTTGCGCAGGACGTTGGCGGAGGCGGGATTGTCGGCATGATAGCGTGAACCCAGCCGGCGCGCGCCCAGCGAATGGCGTGCGATGTCGACTGCCGCGCGTCCCGCCTCCGTCGCATAGCCGCGCCCCCAGGCGGGTGGCGTGTACCAATAGCCGAGCATCAGCTCGCCATCACGCGGGATCAGGCTCACGACGCCGATGATCGCCGGCTGCTCGCCCTCGTGGCTGACGACGAGCATCGAGGCGGCGCATGGATCGTGCGGTCGCGCCAGCCACTCGACCGCGTCGTTCGCATGATAGGGGAATGGAACGTTCTCCAGCCGGTGCGCGACCGCCTGGTGGTTGATCGCGGCCGCCACGGCCGCCGCATCCTCGGGCCAGCCAGGCCGCAGGAACAGTCGTGGGGTACGCGCGAACATGGCCGCTCTCCTCGTCAGGCTCGCTGCCGCGCCCGAGTGACGGGACCGCGACAAGGCAGGAGGGAGACGTGAAAAAGGGAGCCGGGGCGACCCGTCTCCCTTGGTTCGATGCCATGCCGGCATTCGGGTCGCCCTGGTGGGCGGCCCGAATGGACGCCCGTTATTCGGCCGCGACGGCCTGCATCTCGACCGAACAGAACTTTCGGCCGAGCTTGCCGTCATGGAACAGCACACGGCCGTCCACGAGCGCGAACAGCGTATGATCCTTGCCGATGCCGACGTTGCGACCCGGATAGAACCTCGTCCCGCGCTGGCGAACGAGGATGTTGCCCGCGACCGCTTCCTGGCCGCCGAACTTCTTGACGCCGAGCCGACGCCCTGCAGAGTCGCGACCGTTGCGGGACGACCCGCCTGCTTTCTTGTGTGCCATGTCCTAGCTCCTCAGGCCTGTGCGCCGACGGACACGATCTTCAGGATCGTGTGGTTCTGACGATGGCCGTTGCGCCGACGATAGTTATGGCGGCGACGCTTCTTGAAGACGATCACCTTCTCGCCGCGCGCGTGCGCGATAATCTCGGCAGCGACGGTCAGGCCGTCGACCGGGTGCAGTTCCGAACCCTCACCCGCCAGCAGCACGTCGCCCAGCGTGATCGAGGTTCCAGCGTCACCCTCGATGGTGTCGACGACGATCTTGTCTCCGGCGGCTACGCGATACTGCTTGCCGCCCGTACGCACGACTGCGAACATGGCTTGTCTTCACTTCCCGAACATTGGTGCCCGATCGGGCCGAAGCCCGCCGGGAGAAGGCTTCCCGCTAGTCGGGCGGGACGGGCCTGTCAACACTTCGGGCCGGTGGCGAGAGCCGGCCGCCCGGTGGTGCTTCGGATGTCATGGTACTGAAATATCACAACCGGCAAGCCTAACGTCATTCCTGCGCAAGTTCCGGTTGCGGACGGCCCGTCGCTGTGGCGTCTATCGCGTATCGGATGGCCGGTCGGGGGTGGCCGGCCATCCGGTCCATGCTGCCGACGATCGGCGGCATGGCGTGAGGGGGACGACAGTGCAGGGGGCCGGGTCATCGACAGGAAAGGGCAGGGTCGCTCGATGGCCGGTGTCCTGACCCGCGTGGCGACGGCGGCCGACGTGCCGGTCATAGAGGCGCTGATCGTGCGATCCGCGGCCGGCCTGAACGGAGGGCATTATTCCGGACCCGAGCTGGCGGCGGCGATGGAGCACATCTTCGGCATCGACACACTGCTGGTGGAGGACGGTTCCTATTTCGTTGCCGAACGCGGTGGCGAGGTGGTCGGCTGCGGCGGGTGGAGCGCCCGCGAGACGTTGTTCGGCAGCGATCGGTTCGCCGCGCGCGACGACCGGTGGCTCGATCCGGCATCGGAGGCCGCGCGGATCCGCGCCTTCTTCGTCGACCCCGCCCATGCCCGGAGCGGCGTCGCGGGGGCGCTGCTCCGCACGAGCGAGACGGCGGCATTGGGGGCCGGGTTCCGGCGCCTCGACCTGATGGCGACGCTGCCGGGCGTCGCCTTCTATCTGGCCGCCGGCTTCATGGCCGGCGAGCCGACGTCGTACCTAGCGGGCGGTGTCCCCGTCCGCTTCGTACCCATGACCAAACAGCTGTCGGATCCGACCGGAACAATCCGGCGACCGGCATCTCCGCAGGTGGATCAACGGTTCGGGGGAGCGATGTCCTGAAAGTGCGCCTTCAAGCGATGGGAGCACTTCAAGATGACCAAGATGTCCACTTCGGCCGCGGCGATCGCGGTCGCGCTGCTGGCCAGTCCGGCGGCACACGCCCAGGCGGTCGCAGGCGGAGCGATCGCAGGCGGCG
>NZ_CAHJWW010000036.1 GCF_903643035.1 Sphingomonas bacterium
GCAGGTTGAGCGCGCGGGCCGCGAGCGACGCCAGCGCGCCGCCGGCCTGCGCATAGGCGGCCTCCAGGCCGACCGACGCGCCGAAGCCGTTCGACAGCACCGTCTGCCCGGTGATGACGAGGCTGTCCGGGATCGACATCCGTCCGCCATGCAGCGCATTGGCCTCGACCGCGTCGACCAGCCGCCGGCTGCGCGCCCGAACCGCCCAGGAGAACAGCACCAGCGCCACGCCGCCCAGCGGTAGCGCGAGCAGCGAACGCCAGCCAAGCGCCGGCAGCGCGCTGAGCCGCACGGCCGGGGGCAGCACGAACAGCCAGTGCTGCAAGGTACGTGCGAGCGCACCGATCACGACGGTGGCGAGCCCCGAGGCGGCGCCGATGCCGACCGCCAGGATGATGATCGTGATCTCGCTCGACCGCGCTTGCCGGCGGAGCGTCGCCCACAAGCGGAGTAGCAGGGGGCGGGGCGACATGCGGGAACACTATTCGGTTCACGGAGCCTGCCAAGCAGGGATCGCATCGTGATCGCGCGCGCGCGACATGGCAGGGGAGCTGTCCGGGCGGGACGCGGCGGATGGTGCCTTCCCGCAGCTCGCTCGTTCCATCCCGAAAGGAGACTTAAATGGACGCGCAGGGTCAGTCCGGCCGCACACTGGTGGTGCAATCAACCGAGCCGTTCAATGCCGAGCCCGCGCCGGGTGACCTGATCGCGTCCTTCGTCACGCCTAGCCGATCTTTCTACATCCGCAGCCACGGTCCTGTTCCCGATCTTCGGGCGGACCACGCCGTGCAGGTCGGCGGCCTGGTGAGCGAAGCGGGCGCGTGGACTCGCGACGCGCTTGAGGCCCGCTTCCCCGTTCATTCAGTGCTGTCGGTCATGCAATGCGCGGGCAACCGCCGGGCCGACCTGCAACAGGTGCGCGCGACGTCGGGCGATCCGTGGGGCGTTGGCGCGATCGGCAACGCCGAATGGACCGGCATCAGGCTCGCCGACCTGCTGGAGGCGAGCGGGATCGACCAGCAACGTGCGCGGCATGTCCGGTTCCTCGGCGCGGACGAGGTGACGGTGGAGGGTGAGACGGATCGCTACGGCGTCTCGATCCCGATCGCGAAGGCGCTGCATCCCGATACGCTGATCGCCTGGGCGATGAACGGCGCGGACCTGCTGCCGGAGCACGGCTTCCCAATCAGGCTGGTGGTGCCGGGCTATGCCGGCGTGCGCAGTCCCAAGTGGCTGACGCATATCGAGGTGAGCGAGAAGCCCGCGCCGCAGTCAATTCAGGCAAAGGACTACAAGCTGTTCCCGGCGTCCGTCACCAAGGAGGAGGCGGACTGGGATGCGGGGCTGGTCATCAACGCGATGCCGATCAACGCCGCCATCTGCACGCCGGCGGATCGGGAGGTGCTGGACGCGGGGCCGGTCACGTTGCGCGGCTATGCCGTGGCCAGCGAGCGCGCGATCGCGCGCGTCGACGTGTCAGTGAACGGCGGCCGCGAATGGGAACAGGCGGTGCTGGAGCAGCGCGCCGACGCGCCATGGAGCTGGACGCGTTGGTGCTGGCAGGGCGAGCTCGGCAAGGGCGAGCACGAGTTGGTCGTCCGCGCGATCGACGAGACCGGGCAAGGCCAGCCGTCACGCCCGGACGACAGCTGGAACTTCGCCGGGTATCTGGCAACGCACTGGCATCGGCTGCACGTCCGCGTCGCCTGACCGGCTCAGTCTGCGCTCCGGGTGGCGATGAGCTCGAGCAGCGCGTCCGCCGCCTTCGTCCGGTACCGCTCCTTGTGGCGCAGACCGTAAAAGGATCGGACGCCGAGGTCGAAGGGCAGCGCGTGCAGCGTGCCCGCCGCCAGCGCCGGCGCGACGACCAGCGCCGACAGCGCGGTCACGCCGGCCCCGCTCTCGACCGCGGTCCGAACGCTCTCGTTCAACGGCAGCACCAGCGCCACGTCGAGCGCGTCGGGATCGACGCCGACGGCCCGCATCGCGGCGTTGAAGGTCGACCGCGTGCCCGACCCCGGCTCGCGCATCACCCAGCGCGCGCCGCGCAGCCAGTCGGCGTCGACCGTGGCCGCGGCTGGCTCCCCTGCCACGAGCACGAGCCGGTCCTCACTCAATCGCCAGTGCGCTAGCGCCGGATCATCGACTTCGCCCTCGACGATGCCCAGATCGGCCGCGCCGTCGCGAACGCGGGACGCCGCCTGCTCGGTGTTGCCGATCGCGAGATCGACCGCGAGCTCCGGATAGCGGTTGTGGAACGCGGCGAGGAGAGGCGGTAGCCAGTAGGCGGCGATCGTCTGGCTCGCCACGACGCGCAGCGAGCCGCGCGCAAGGCCGCCGAACTCGGCCAGCACCTGCTCCGCCGCCGCCGCGCGCGCCAGCACGCCGCGCGCTTCGCCGAGAAACGCGTGTCCCGCCTCGGTCAGCGTGATCCCGCGGCCGACGCGGTGGAACAGCTTGATCGCATGCCGCTCCTCCAGCACGGCGATCGCTGCGGAGGCGGCAGACTGGGTGACGTTCAGCGCTCGCGCGGCCGCGGTGACGTGCTCGCGCTCGGCGACACCGACGAAGATGCGGAGCTGATCGAGGGTCATCAGCGGCCGGGTACCACAATCGATCGCCGAAAGCGATCGGAACGACAAGAAGGGCGCGTTGGAGCGATCGATCCACCCGGCCTAGCTAGGACGGGAGAGGATCTTCCATGGCCACCGTCGTCCTGTTCCCACCAGCCCCGACTCACCGATACCGGCTTCCGGCAGCCGCCCCGGGAGTCGCGCTGTGCCTTGCCGTCACGGGTGCCGCCTATGCGCTGGAGAACGCCGAGCGAGGTCTAGTCGGCAAGGCGTGGCTTGAGGCGTTGGTGCTCGCCATCCTGATCGGCACGGCCGTGCGCAGCCTGTGGACGCCGGATGCCAAGTGGCACGCGGGCATCGCGTTCAGCGCCAAATACCTGCTGGAGATCGCGGTGGTCTTGCTCGGCGCGTCGGTCAGCGCCGCCACGATCCTGGCGGCCGGCCCCGCGCTCTTGATCGGTATCGCGGGCGTGGTGGCGAGCGCCATCCTGCTCAGCTTCGGCATCGGACGGCTGCTGGGTCTGCCCACCCGGATGGCGCTGCTGATCGCGTGCGGCAACTCGATCTGCGGCAACTCGGCCATTGCCGCCGTCGCGCCCGTGATCGGCGCCGACAGCGACGACGTCGCCGCCTCGATTGCATTCACCGCCGTGCTGGGCGTGGTGGTGGTGCTCGGCCTGCCGCTGCTCGGGGTTGCGCTGGGCATGAGCGGGATCTCTTATGGCGCGCTCGCCGGACTGACCGTCTATGCGGTGCCGCAGGTGATGGCAGCCGCATCCCCGCTGGGCGCGGTAGCGGTGCAGACTGGCACGGTCGTGAAGCTCGTGCGCGTGCTGATGCTCGGGCCGGTCTGCCTCGTCCTGTCGCTAATCGCGCCGCGGGTCGCACCGCCGCTGAACCCTTATGGGGAGGTGAACGCCGGCGAGACGACGACCGAGCGGCGGCCGGGAATCTCCCATCTCATGCCGTGGTTCATCATCGGCTTCATCGTCCTGGTCGCCTGTCGCTCGCTGGGTCTGGTGCCGACCGCCGCCATCGCCCCGCTCGGCAGCGTCGCGTCGCTGCTGACGGTGGTGTCCATGGCCGCGCTCGGCCTCGGGGTGGATGTACGCGTCGTCGCAAAGGCTGGTGGCCGGGTGACCGCCGCAGTAGTCCTGTCGCTGCTCGGGCTTGGCGCGATCAGCCTAGCCCTGCTCGCGGTCCTCCACATCGCATGATCGGTCGGCTCGCTGCACCTGAACCAATGTCTGAAGCTGGGGAGCGGCTCAGACGCCCTGAATGACGGCTCCTGGGTCAAACGTGTGTGGTCGTCCTCAGCATGTCCGCGACTTTGGTCGACAGGGCCTCCAGCGTGAACGGCTTCGTGAGCAATTCCATCCCGGGTTCAAGGTGGCCGTTGCCCACTGCCGCATTCTCGGCGAAGCCGGTGATGAAGAGCACCTTCAGTCCCGGCCGCAACCGGCGCGCCTCGTCGGCGACTTGCCGGCCGTTCATGCCATTGGGCAAGCCGACATCGGTAATGAGCAGCTCGATCCGGGCGCTCGACTGCAGCACCTTGACCCCCGCTGCGCCATCGGCAGCACCGATCACAGTATAGCCGAGTTCGTCCAGCACCTCATCGATGAGATGACGGATCGTCGCCTCGTCGTCCACGACGAGCACGGTCTGCGCGCCGACGGTTCCGGTCAGCGCGCCGGCATCCACCTCTTCCGGTGCGACCACCTCGCCATGGTGACGCGGCAGGTAGATGCACACGGTCGAGCCCTGGCCGATCTGGGATCGGATGAGCACCTGTCCACCGGATTGCTTGGCGAACCCATAGATCATCGACAGTCCGAGCCCGGTGCCCTGACCGATCGGCTTGGTGGTGTAAAAGGGCTCGAACGCGCGCTGGATCGTCTCGGCGGACATGCCGGTGCCCGTGTCCGTGACGCAGATGGAGACATATTGGCCGGGTGACAGGTCTCGCTCGGACGCGGTTCTGTCGTCGATCCACTCGTTTGCCGTCTCGACCGTCAGGCAGCCGCCGTCCGGCATCGCGTCCCGACCGTTGATGCACAGGTTGAGGATGGCATTTTCGAGCTGGGCGGCGTCGATCTCAGCGATCCACAGTCCAGTCGCGGGGGCGATCTCGATGTTAAATCCGGCTCCGACCGTCCGGCGCAGCAGTTCCTCCAGCCCCATGATCAGGCGGTTCACGTCCGTGGGCTTTGGATCGAGCGTTTGGCGTCGCGAGAAGGCGAGCAGCCGTTGCGTCAGCGACGCCGCTCGCCGACCGGCGCCCTGCGCGGCCGAAATGAAGCGATCGACGTCGTCCAGGCGGCCGCGCGCGATCCGCATCTGCAGCAGTTCCAGGTTGCCCATCATGCCGGTAAGCAGGTTGTTGAAGTCGTGCGCCAGCCCGCCGGTCAGCTGCCCGACCGCTTCCATCTTCTGCGCCTGACGCAACGCCTCCTGCGATGCTGCCAGAGCTCGCTCTGCATCGATTTGCGCAGTGACCTCGATCGCGTGGTGCGATGCCCCGATGATGTCGCCGTTCCCGTCACGCAGGGGGCTGTAATGAATGTCCCAGTGCAGCCTGGCGTGCGCCGGATCGCCGAACTCCGCGCGCGAAGTGAACAATTCACCGGTCAGCGCCCGCTCCATCAAGGCGGTGATGGCGGTCCGCTCTTCCGGAATGAACTGAGCAGGGAAGTAGTCGCCGACTTCCGATCCCACGCCCTGCGTTTCCCTGAGCTTCTCCTGATGCGCCTGATTGAAGGCCATCACCCGTAGCTGTCGGTCGAAGGCCAGGATGGGATTAGGATTCGACATCACGATATTGCGGTGGAGCAACAGCTGTGCGGCAAGTTCGCGTTCTTCGGTTACGTCGCGTCCGGACGCATACACCAGATCCTCTTCCGGCGCCGCGTTCCAAGAGATGGTGCGATACCCGCCACTCTTGTGACGGTAGCGGTTCTCAAAGGCTGGGAGTACGGCAGAGCTCGCCGACTCTAGGGCTTGGTTGCTGGGAGCGCCGTCATCCGGGTGGATGAAGTCGAGGTATGAGCGCCCGACGAGATCGGCCTCCAACCAGCCTACGGTGACGGTCCATGCCGGGTTGACGGCACGGATCACGCCATCAAGATCAATCACCAGCAGCAGATCGCGAGCGTTGTTCCAGGTTCGGTCCCGATCGGCGGTCGCGTACCGGACCCGCTGCTCCAGCGTCCGATTGAGTGCGTGCAGCTCCTCCTGGCTTTGCGCCAGAGCACGGTCCGCCAGCACTCGCGCGGTGGTCTCGTTGGTGAAGATGAACAAACCTGCGACCTCGCCGCGCGGATCGAGGATGCGTGAGTAGGAGAAGGTGAACCAGGTGTCCTCCACCCCGCGGTCGGTGTCGAGTTTCCAGGGCAGGTCGTTGAAGCGCTGGCTGCGGCCAGCAAACGCATCGTCTACGATTGGCTTGGCCTGCTCCCAGGCGTCTGCCCAGACTTCCCGGAACGGCGCGCCCATCGCCCAGGCAAGGCGTGGCCCGAGCAACGGAAAGTAGGTTTCGTTGAAGAAGAACGTCAACTCATCCCGGCCCCAAGCCAAGATCATCGATTCCGGTGAGTTCAGGATAGTGCTTAGCGTGACCTTCAAACCGTCCGGCCAGGTGGCAGGCTCGCCGAGCGGGTGAACGGTCCAATCACGGTCGAGGATGAGGCGCGTCGCCAAGCCACCCCCGGCTAGGAAGCCAAGGTGCTCGGGAAGCGGCGCAGGATCGCGATCGGCTGAGTTGGTCATCGCATACGGATTACCCAACGTGTCGGTCGGCTGTCCAACCTTCGGTGTGACGAAAGGATTCAGCGAAACAGGAACCGACGGACGTCAGCCGCTAGACGGCTCCGCCGCGTCGTCTCCGTACCGTCACGCCGAGCGATCACAGCGCAGCACGCTCCGTTTGACAGCTTGCAGCCTGACCTGAACGGATGGCTGAAGTCGGGAACGCCAGAACAGCGCCGGAATGACCGCATGTGGGTCTTTTCGCCGCACGCACCCCAAGGCCGGATCGTTGCTCATCGATAAGTCAGCTGCTGAGCCATGCCCGGAGCGCTTCGGCACTGCCTCTTCAGCAACGCTTGCTATTGCGAATAAATCGCAGAACCCCTAGTAAGCGGCAGCGCTGCAAAGCCGGCTTGGTGCGTAAAAGGGGTAAATAGTTTGAGCTGCAGGGCGACATTGATGGTTCGAGTGGCGGCACGCGCCATGCTTCTTGCCGGTGGAGCGCTGGCAGGTCCCTGTCTGGCGACGGGTCTATTACCGCTAGCGGGAGTGCCACCCGTCTCCCTAGTGCAGGACAAGGAAGGCCAGACATCCGGGTCGGAAGTCGTGGTGACAGGGCAGCGCCCCGACACACAGGCGTCGGCCAGTACCAAGACCGACAAGCCTATCGGCGAAACGCCGCAGTCGATCAGCGTTGTGACCGATGCGACGATTGCAGACCGGGGATTGCAGAACCTTGCACAGGCGCTCCGCTACGTCGCGGGCGTGACGCCCGAGCAGCGGGGTTCCTCGGCGGAGGTGTACGACCTCTTTACGCTGCGTGGCTTTGCAGCGCCGGTGTTTCTTGATGGCCTGTACTCCGTCTATCAGACGGACGGGACTGGCTATGCCGCAGCACAGGCGGACGTATCGCGTCTCGATCGGGTAGAGGTCGTCAAGGGACCGTCGTCCGCGCTGTACGGCCGGTCCGGCCCAGGCGGTCTCGTCGTGGAGGAGAGCAAGCTCCCGCTCGACCGCAGCATCTACGGTGCGGTCTCTGCCACGGGCGGCAGCTTCGACCTTTACCGCTTCGACGGCGATATCGGCGGCCGCTTCTCCGACACGGCGTTGTGGCGCGTCTACGGCAGCGTCAACGGCGCACACGACCAGCAGCAATACGGCACGCGGGCGCGGCAGACGATTTCGGCGGCAACGACGATCGGCAACGGTACGTCGACTAGCCTGACGGTTCTCGGCAACTACTCACACGACCCGCGTAACGGCGACTACGGCGTCTTCCCCGCTGTCGGCACGCTGATCTCCAACCCTGCGGCTGGTAATCGCCCGATCTCGCAGAACTTCTACGACGGCGAGCCCGGCGACTTCTTCTCGCGCCAGCAGGCCAGCGGCACCTACATTCTCCGGCATAATTTCGGTGGCGATTGGTCATTTAAGGCGTCCGGACGATACCAATACGTAAAGAGCGATCTGGGTATCGTGTACATCTCGGGCGCCGCGATCGATCCGACTGTCGCACCGTCTACGCTGTATTCGCGCGGCTCCTATGCGACGCGCGAAAGCAACAACGACTGGGTGTACGACAACCAACTGAGCGGCAAGGTGTTGACGGGCCCCGTGAGCCATGCGCTGCTGTTCGGCGTCGATCGCCAGGTGCTCCACTTCGACGAGACCTTCGGGTTCGGGTCGGCTACGTCGATCGACGCGTATAACCCGGTGTACGGGACCATGCCGACGCCGCTCACGCCCGAGACGGTGCCAGACGCAGGTGTCCCCGGCCGAACGATCACCCACCAACGCCAGCAAGGCATTTACGCGCAGGACGAGATTGCGTGGGCAGGGTTGCGCCTGACGCTGAGCGGTCGGCAGGACTGGGCAGCACAGGAGGCGAACGGCGGTGACACGCAGCACGACAGCAAATTCACCTATCGCATCGGCGCGCTCTACAAAACCGGGCTCGGCATCGCGCCCTATGTTACCTACTCGACGTCGTTCCAGCCCCAGGCCGCAACACTGGTCGACGGCGGGCTCGCCAAGCCATCGCTTGGCCGGCAAATCGAAGGCGGCGTCAAATACACGATGCCCGGCACCGAGATCCTGCTGACTGGTGCCTATTTCAACATCGAGCAGACCAACGTCCTCACCTACGATCCGGTCTCCTTCACCGCCTACCAGTCCGGCAAGGTGCGGTCGCAGGGAGTCGAGTTGGAGGCCAAGGCGCCGCTGCCCCACGGCTTCCACCTCGACGCCGCTTTCAGCCGGCAGAGCGTCAAAATCCTCGAGGATCAGGATCTGCAGAACGTCGGTCACGGGCCGCCGACGGTGGGTCGCGGCGGCACGTCGGCCGTGCTGACCTGGTCGCCTCGGGCGAGTGGGCTCAAGGGACTGGAACTCGGCGGCACGGTCCGCCACGTCGACCGCATATATGCTTACGGGAGCAACGACTCTCCGTCCTATACGCTGTTCGATGCGCTCGCCCGCTACGATCTCGGTGTCCTTGATGATCGCTTTCATGGCGTCGAGGTTGCGGTCAACGCGGCGAACTTGTTCGACAAGCGCTACCTGACCGGCTGCTACGTCAACTATAACTGGTGCTGGTACGGCTACCGACGCACCGTGCAAGGCACGGTCAGTTACAAGTTTTGATCCTCAAACGGATCTGACGAAGGGATGATCGACGTCGCTCCCTTCGTGATCGTCGCCGGTGTGACCCTGGTGCGGATCGGTTGGACCGGGCGTCTGGTCGTGGCCGTCGCCGGCTGGGCGCTGATCGCGGTGGCGTTGACTGCCTGCACGCGCGACACGGGCGCTTGGGGCTTGGCGGTCGGCACGGTCGCGGGGATGGCAGCGGCGTTCGCTACGCTGCTCTGGTCCGGATGGGCGACGCCGGTTCGGACCTGGCGTCCAGACCGTGAGCGCGTAGCCGCGATATCGGGAGAAGGGTCGCTCGCGTTGATGCGGCGAGCATCCGTGTTCTTGGTCGTCGTGCCCGGCGGAGGGTTGGTATCGCTTCTTCTCGCGTTCGGCCTACAGGCCGCAGGGCGGCGCGCGGGAGTGGGTGAGGCCGACGCCGCTGCCTGTCTTCTTCTGTCTCTGCCGGTCATATGGGCGAGCTTGTTGGCTTGGCAGATGACCAGGGATGGTTTGCGCCAGATGATCGTACCGCTCTTCCTCCTCGCCGCGGTTGGATCCTTTCTGGGAATGGCCCGGTGACCGGTGGGCCTGGGGCTGCGGTCAGCCTGGTACGGCGTGCGCTCGCCGGCCACGCCGCGTTGGGACTGCTCGCCGCGGCGCTCATCTACGTGATCGCACTCACGGGCACGCTGGCGGTGATCCATGACCAGTGGCAGCGGTGGGAGCAGCCGACGGTGCCGGAGTTCACCGTCCTGTCTTCCGCCGCGGCGCAGGCAGCGATGACGGCAGCCGCCAATCGAGGCGGACGGACTGCCACCAACGTCACGTTGCAGATGCCGACGGCTGATCTTCCCAGAGCGATCGTCACCACCGATGCTGGAGCCTGGTACGTGGACGGCTCTGGCCGCACCGCCGCGCGCGTCGCCGCCGGCTGGACCGACTTCGTGATCTCCTTGCACGAGCGTCTGCTGTTACCGGCATCTTGGGGTTTCGCGATGGTTGGCGCGATAGGCGTCGCGCTCGCCTCGCTCGCGGCTACGGGCGTGCTCGCTCATCCCCGTATCGTGCGCGACGCGTTTCGCCTGCGATGGCAGCAAGGCGCGCACATCGCACGCGTCGACTGGCACAACCGGCTGGGCGTCTGGGCATTGCCGTTCACGGTTGCGGTCGCGCTGACGGGCGCCATCCTCGGTCTCGGCACGATCGGCTTCGTCGTGCTGGCGGACGCGTACGCCGGGGGCAGCCTGGAGCGGGCTTACGCTCCTGTGTTCGGTGATCAGCCAGCGCCAGACGCCCGGGCCGCGCCCCTGCCGGATATTGCAGCCGCGCTTGCCGGGTTACGCCTGTCGGCGCCGGGGGCAACGCCGGTATCTATCGTAGTCCAGTCGCCCGGCACGCGGGGCCATGCGATCCAGATCCTCGCGACGCATCGCGAACGGCTGATCTACGGCGAGACCTACCGGTTCGACGCCCACGGACGCCTGCTTGGCAAAGTCGGACTGTCGGACGGCGCGATCGGTCAGCAAGCATTGGCGTCGGTCTATGGTCTGCATTTCGGCACCTACGGCGGACTGGCGGTAGAGCTTGCCTACTTGCTGTTCGGGACCGCGTTGTGCGTCATGACCGCCACCGGACCATCGATCTGGCTGCACAAGCGCCGTCGTCGGGGATTAACCAGCCCGCGTTTGTCGGCGTGCTGGGATACAGTCGTCTGGGGAACGCCGTCTCTCCTGATCCTCTGCTGGTCGGCGCGGGTAGTGACGGGGACGGGAACCGCGCTGACCCCACTTTTCCTGTCAGGTGCCTTCGTGTCTGTGGCAAGTGCCGCGTTCCGGCCTCGATGGTTCGGGGTTGGTCGCGTTCGGACGGTTTCACTATGGGCTGCGACTGCAACTGGTCTTGCGCACTTCTTGTGCTTCCAGCCGCTTGCCGCCGAGTCGGAAACGATCGACGTCCTCCTTGTGCTTTGTCCGTGTGCAGCACTCTGGGCCCTGCAGGTCATGCAACGCCGCGTCCGGCCGGCAGCAGCCCGCTTCGGCAAAATTGTATGAACTGTCTTCTTCGGACGCGGCATTGCTTCGGAAGCTTGTCTCCTGGACCGCTGCGAATACGGCCCAGCGTTGCCCATCGCCTCTTAGGGGGGCGTGGTATCCGGTCGCGCGTCATCCGCGAGATGACCGGCGACGCCGCTGGCGGCTCCCGCGAGGGTGTGTGCACAATTAACGAGCGCGAAGTGGCTGAACGCCTGGGGGAAGTTGCCGAGCTGGCGGCAAGTCGCCGGGTCATATTCCTCTGCGAACAGTCCGAGATCGTTGCCGTAGGAGACCAGCCGCTCGAACATCGCTGTGGCCTCGTCCAGTCGGCCGGAGACGGTGAAGGCGTCGCAGAGCCAGAAGCTGCAGGCCAGAAAGGCGCCTTCGCGGCCCGGCAGGCCGTCGCCGTTCGTTTCGTCGGTCAGGTAGCGGTAGACGACGCCGTCGACGAGCAGGTCGCGCTCGATCCGGGCGATCGTCCCCTGGATGCGAGGATCATCGGCGGGTAGAAAGCCTAGCGTCGGGAGTTGCAGCAACGCCGCGTCGACGCGATCGGCGCCGTAATGCTGGACGAAGCTGTTGCTAGCCACGTCGAAACCTTTCTCGCACACGTCGGCGTGGATCGCGTCGCGGGCCGCACGCCAGTCGTCGACCGGACCGTCGAGGTGGAAGTCCTCTGCGCTCGCGACCATTCGGTCGAACGCCAGCCAGCACATCACCTTGGAATAGACGAAGTGCCGTGGTGGCCCGCGCACCTCCCACAGCCCGGAGTCTGGCTGCCGCCACAGGTCCAGCAGGTGCGTCGCGATCGCGCGTTGGAGCGGCCAGACGACGTCCATGTCCGGCAGCCCGCCGCGTCGCGCACCATCGAAGGCGGCAAGCACGGCGCCATACACGTCGAGCTGGAGTTGATCGTGCGCCGCGTTGCCGACCCGCACTGGACGGCTGTCCTCATAACCCGGTAGATGATCGAGCTCGACCTCGGCCAGCCGCCGCTCGCCGCGCAGTCCGTACATGATCTGCAGCTTATCCGGTGCGCCCGCGACGGCGCGCATCAGCCACCATCGCCAGGCGCTCGCCTCGTCATGGTAGCCCGAGCCGGTGAGCGCATAGATCGTCAGCACCGCATCACGCAGCCAGCAGTAACGGTAGTCCCAGTTGCGTACGCCGCCAGGCACCTCAGGAAGCGAGGTGGTCGGCGCCGCGACGATGCCGCCCGTCGGAGCATAGGTCAGCGCCTTGAGCGTCAGCAGCGAGCGCCGGACCGTGTCCGCATACGGCCCGTCGTAGGTGCAGGCCAACGCCCACCGACGCCACCCCGCCTCCGAGTGGCGTAATAGTGCAAACGGGTCTCGGGGCAGCGGCGGCACAATGTGCGACGGGTAGTATTCGAGCGCAAAAGCCACCGTCTGGCCGGCGGTGACCTTAAAATCGGCCTGGGTCGCGAAATCGACGTTGGCGAGATCGATGCTGCTGCTCAGGCGCACCGCGTCGGGCCCGGCAACGGCATGGATCATGCCCTCCTTGCGTTCTACCCAAGGCAACCAGGCGCCGTAATTGAGCCGGAGCCGCAGCTCGGTGCACAGGGCGATGGCACCCTCCACACCGCGCACGATGCGGATGAGTTCGTGCGTGCCGCCGGCGGCCGGCGGCGGCATGAAGTCGCAGACGACGGCCTTGCCGCCCGGCGTCTCGATCGTCGTCTCCAGGATCATCGTGTCGGGCAGGTAACGGCGCGAGGAATGGGCATCGGGATCGACCGCACGCAGCCGCCAGCTGCCATGTTCGGCCGTGCCGAGCAGGGAGGCGAAGATCGCATCGGAGTCGAACGCGGGCAGACACAGCCATTCTACCGTGCCGTCGCGGTGGATCAGCGCTGCAGACTCCGTCGAGCCGATCAGCGCATAGTCCTCGATAAAGCGTCGGGAGGCGGCCGGCGGGTTACCGGCAGAACCGCGAGTGGGATGATCGTCGGGCAAGCTCATGACGCGAGGCTAGACCAGCAGACCGCATCCCGCACCAGTCATGTTCGTAAAGCTAACCATCGAAGTTCGTCATGGCCAGTAGGGTCTCTGGCGCCAGAAGGCGGGCCGATCCGCCCCGGCTAGCGGCCGGTTTACCGAAATGAATGAGTGTCCGTAGTTGGGGAGCCAAATATCCGCCCAGAATGTCGGGTTGTGGGTCGTCGCTACAAGAAACCTTCGCCGGCGTGCTCCCGAAACCGCTCATGATCGCGCACATATTCCGCGACCATCTCCAGCGAAGAATGCCGGCTATGCTCTTTCATCTTGAATAAGTTGGCGTTCTGACGACCGGCCTCGGTAAGGAAGCCCGCGCGGAGGGAGTGGCCTGAGAACAGTTCGGGCGGGTAGCCAGCGGCGACCGAGGCCGCCTTTACCACCAACGCCACGCCTTGCGCGCTCATCGGCTTGTCGGTCAGCCGTCCCTGCGGCGTAAGCTTGCGGAAGACGTGACCGCTGGTAATTCCGGCTGTCTCCAACCATGCGCGATAATGCCGTACCGGCTCAAGCCGTCGTCCATCAGGAATCGCAACAGTGTGGCCCTTGCCCTCCTGATCTGTTTTCGACGCCGCAATCCGCACCAGCAGCCCGCGGCTGTCCTGGCTTACGTGCCCGACCGTAATAGCGACGAGCTCGGAGCGCCGGAACGCGCCGGCCATCCCGATCGCCAGAAGCGCGCGATCCCGGTAGCCGCGCAGATCGTCACCGACCGTCGCGCGCACCATGTCGCGCAGCACGTCGCCGTCCGCAGGTCGCTTCTTGCCGGGCAGCTCGCCGCGCTTGTCCTTGCGGATGCCGCGCATCGCGCGCTCGAGCCGCGCCGCGTCGGGCTGCGACGTCGGCGGTTCGACATCCGCCGCGCGATGCGCGAACACGATCGCGGCAAGCCGCCGGCCGATCGTCGCGCGGCCGAGCGGCACGGGCTCCTTGCGCGGCAGCACCGTCCCGCGCTTCGTTCGACGAAGTTCCTGCGGACTGAACCCGCGCTCGGCGAGCAGCGTCAGGAACGCAGCGACCGTCGCGGGCGTCGCCGGGAGCGGCCGGTAACCGCTTTCCTGGCACCACGCGCAGAACAGTCGCCAATCCGATTTGTAGGCGCGCAACGTCGCATCGGCCGAGGCCCGGCGGACATAGTCGTCGACGCGCTCGCGATCGTCGGGCGCAAGCTGCGGGAGATACGGCTCGAGCGACTGAACCTGGTCGACCACCACCAGCGCGTCAGCCACGATACCAGCCAGATCCGAAGGATCGACGTGCGCCGCGTCACCGATGCCACCATCGTCGGCCATGCCGACCTCCTGCGTTGCGTTCATCCAAATCGAAACAGCGACGCGAGCGGCCGTCCCAGAAGCGTCGAAATCGATACCCGACCAAGCGATTTGGGGCTAGCAGGTAATTAGCGGGAATCAGCGTTATCGCTAATTACACACCGTGGCAGGTGAGCAGATTTATGCCGCCTTAGGCTAACTAGGTCATAGATCGACAGGATGACATCAGCCGATTCTTGGTGCACGGTGTCGCTCCAATGCTATGATCATCCAATTACGCCACCTTACAGGGCCAAGTGTCGTATGTCCGTGCAAGTTAACATAATGGCTAATGGCCGCATGAGTCTGCCCGCCGGCATTCGTAAGCGGCTGGGCCTTGAAGGCGGCGGCGCGGTGCTGATCGAGGAAACTGCCGATGGTGTAATCCTGCGCACTGTCAGTCAGGCGGTGGCGCGCGCGCAGGCGATCGCCAAGAAGTACACTGATCACCCGGACGCTTCGGTCGACGCTTTCCTCGCGAGCCGGCGCTCGGACAGCGGCGAGTGATCAGCGCGGTCCTGGACGCCTCCGCTGTTATCGCCTTGCTCAAGGGAGAGCGCGGAGGAAGCAAGGTGATGGCTGTTGTGGCCGACGCGGCAATGGGCGTGTTCAACCAGGCCGAAGTCGTAAGTCATTTCGTTCACCTTGGCGCACCGGTTGAGGAGATTCGCTCGATGCTCGCGGCCTTGCCCTATGCAGTGCTGGCGGCCGACGAGGAGCTGAGCTGGGATGCCGGCGCGCTCAGGGCGGTGACCAGTTCGGCCGGCCTCTCTCTTGGCGACCGCTTCTGTCTGGCGCTCTCCAAGCGCCTCGGCGTACCGGCCTACACCGCCGATCGCGCGTGGAAGGATGTCGCCAGCGACGTTGGGGTGAAGGTGGTGGTTATCCGGTAGGGCAACGACTCATGACAGCAGCAGTTCGAGGCGCTATGTCGGTATGACAAAGATCACCGGATCCGTAGCGCGTTATGAGGATTGGCTCCGCGAGCAGCTTGGGGACGAGCTGGTAGAGGCCGATCTCGCCCGCAAACACGATCGAATGCGATCAAGCGCGTTCGCGTTTTTGCGTGCGACCTACTGGCGATGGTCTGAGACCATCGGGTCCATCTGCCCCGAAGCTTTGTTGGTGCCGCCGATCCTCTCGATCGGCGACACACACCTAGAGAACTTCGGAACGTGGCGAGACGCCGATGGCCGACTTGTCTGGGGTGCAAACGACTTCGACGAGGCGGCGGTCATGCCCTACGTCCTCGACCTGATCCGGCTGGCCGCGTCGGCGATGCTTGCGAGCAATGCGGGGCCGAAGGGCGCGATCTGCGATGCGATCTGGAACGGTTATGCCGCCGGCCTCGCTGCTCCGGGGCCGGTGATCCTGGAGCGGGATCATCGTTGGCTCCGGGAGACCATCCTGCTGCCGGAGAAAGAGCGCGCCAAATGGTGGGCGAAGCTCGACCGGAGCGCAGGGCCAGTGCCTCTGCGGTTCCAGACGGCGCTTGCCGCCGCAATGCCCGAGCGAGACCTGTCCATCACGATGTTCGCTCGGTCGGCGGGAACCGGTAGCCTCGGCCGTCCGCGCTATGTTGCGGTTGCCGAGTGGCTCGGTGGACCTGTCGTGCGCGAGGGCAAGGCGATCCTGCCGGCCGCCTGGGCCACCTTCGGGCCAGGCAAATCGTGTTCGATCAAGGCCGGTGATATCGCGGCCGGGCGCAATCGTGCGGTCGATCCGCACTACCGCATCGTGAACGAACTCGTCGTTCGTCGTCTTTCGCCCAACAGTCGCAAAATTGAAGTGGAGGATGCCGGCGACCTGCTGATGTCACAGGATCTGCTCAAGCTCATGGGCCGGGAGATCGCCTGCTGTCATGCAGGGGATAGCGCGCTGGTCGCCGCAGTCCGCGATGACGTGAAACAGAGGGATGGGCGCTGCTTGGAGAAAGCGGCTCGAGCGGCCGCCGATGCAATAATGCGCGACTACAAGGCCTACGCCTAGTCAGAGCCCGTCGCGCTCGCTTTAAGGATCGAAGCCCCCCGTGGTCCTCGGCTTCCGCCGTCCGTCGTCACGGTCCAGGCAGCCTCATTAGCCAACCCCCGACCACTCGTGCGTGATCGATTGAGGGTGTCCGCTTGGTCAGACTTAGGGTCAGGACTCATTGATCATAGCCAGAAGATGACGGTGGCCGCGAGGGCGATGGCGGAGAAGAAGACGGTTGGA
>NZ_CAHJWW010000037.1 GCF_903643035.1 Sphingomonas bacterium
GGGCGGCCGCCGGCGGCGCGGCCGGGCGGAGCCTGACCGCCATGACGAAGGCGACGAGCGCGGCGAGCCGGACGGGATCGGCGGCGGCGAGCGACGCCGCCGACAGGCCGGAGAAGGCGCACGGCATCTCCGCCCTGCCGCCGTGGTCCTTCTGCCCGTGGTCCTTGCCGCCGTGAT
This sequence comes from Sphingomonas bacterium, assembly GCF_903643035.1. Classification (GTDB taxonomy): domain Bacteria; phylum Pseudomonadota; class Alphaproteobacteria; order Sphingomonadales; family Sphingomonadaceae; genus Sphingomonas. The sequence goes on from NZ_CAHJWW010000037.1 coordinate 178, forward strand.
CGGGTATGTCGCCGCCCATCCCCGGCCCCACTCCCGGCCCCGTCTCCGACATGGTCATCGGCATGGACGCCAAGCCCGAACAGGGCTCGATCGCGAGGCGGCTTCCGTGACCGCCGATCATGTAGCCGGCCGGCACCAGCAGCCTCAGCGCCAGCGCCGCCGCGCAGATCAGCACCGCGAGGTGGCGTTGCGCGATGAGGCGGCGGACGGCTGTCACGCGCCGCCGGTAGCCCGGATGCGGGCCGCTGTCATCCGCGGCCGGCGGGGAGCCGGATGGATGTGGCGGGGGGCGTGGAGGCGTCGAAGGCCGCTACCGCCTCCTCGCCGGCTCCTGCGCGCCGAAACCCAGTTCGAGGAGGTTCGCGACCCGCACGTCGCGCGCGGCGATGCTGCGCTCGCCAAGGACGACGGCGACGATCCTCCGGCCGCCCCGCCTCGCCGAGGCGGCGAGGTTGTAACCGGCGTCGACCGTGTAGCCGGTCTTGATCCCGTCCACTCCCGCCACCTTGCCCAGCAGGTGGTTGTGGTTGGCGAGCCGCCGCCTCCCCCACCGGACGGAGCGCGTGGCGAACACGGGGTAGTCGCGTGGATGGCGCTTCAGGATCGCGACGGACAGGGTCGCGATGTCGCGCGCGGTGGTCACGTTGCCCGCGTCCGTCAGGCCCGTGGCGTTGGCGAAATGCGTGTGGAGCATCCCGAGCCGGCGCGCCTTGGCGTTCATCCGCGCGACGAACCGCTCCTCGCTCCCCGCCAGCGTCTCCGCCAGCGCGACCGCGATGTCGTTGGCCGAATGCACCGCGACCACCTCCACCGCACTCCGCACCGCGAGCGATCCATTGGCCCCGATACCCAGCCGCGAAGCCGGCTGCCCGGCCGCGTTCGGCGACACCGTCACGAGGCTGCCCGGCCGCAGGCCGCCCTGCGCGAGCGCGTCGAAAACCAGGTACAGCGTCATCATCTTCGTCAGCGACGCTGGATGCCGGAGCGCATCGGCCCGGTCCGCGTACAGCACGCTGCCGGTGGCCACGTCCACCACCACTTCCGCGACACGGCTCTCCGCCCTGCCCCATGCCGGCGTGGCGGAACCAAGGGCGACGGCGGCCAATGCCGCAACGCCCATCCAGGCGCGCCGGATCGAGGCCAAGAAGCGCCGCATCGCCATTATACCCGCCTTTTAAGTCCGCCGTTCACCGGCGCGGCCTCCACCGCACTGCCCGAACCTGAGCTGAACCCGGCCGCGGCCATCACTTTTTCAAGGCGTTGTCACTTCTTTAGGTCGGTGTCGGCGAGCGAGGCCGCACCCGGAGCGTTCGCGGGCGGGATCGCCGGTGCGACGGTCACGCAATGGGATCTCCATGACTTGGCCGCGACTGGCAGAGTTAGATGCATGCCGCCATGCCAGGGCACCGTAACCTGTCTCGACCGTTCTGACCGACGAAGAGTTTGGAACAGCCAGGAGCGGATCGACATGGACGAGGCAACGCGACGTCAGGTTATGACGGCTGCGGCATTGGGCGCCGCGGCAACGGTGGTTGCCTCGCCTGCCTCGGCGCAGGCCGGATCGGGCGGCCAGGCGCGGGGCGGCAAGCAGGACCCGCGCGGCAAATATGCCAAGCCGCCCTTCAAGGCGCAGACGCAGGCATGGCCGGGGCTCGCCAGCCGGATGGATCCCCGGCCCGATCACGGCGAGACGAGCTATGTCGGCAGTGGTCGCCTGACCGGTCGCAAGGCGCTCATCACCGGCGGTGACAGCGGGATGGGACGCGCCGCGGCGATCGCCTTTGCTCGCGAAGGCGCCGATGTCGCGATCAACTACCTGCCGGAAGAGGAGCCGGACGCGCGCGAGGTGGTGGATCTGATCCGCCAGGCTGGGCGCAAGGCCGTGGCGATCCCTGGCGACCTTCGTTCGGAGGCGTTCTGCGGCAGCCTTGTGGACCGTGCGGTGGCGTCGCTGGCCGGCCTCGACACGCTGGTGATGAACGCCGGACGTCAGCAGTCCGTCCCTTCGATCCTCGACCTCACGACGGACGAATTCGACCGGACGATGAAGACCAACCTCTATGCCCCTTTCTGGATCATCAAGGCGGCGATCCCGCACATGGAACCTGGATCGGTCATTATCGGCACCACGTCCGAGCAGGCCTATGATCCCTCGCCGGACCTCTACGCCTATGCCCAGACCAAGGCCGCGACGATGAACTACGTCAAATCGCTGGCAAAGCAGCTTGGCGGGCGCGGCATTCGCGTAAACGGCGTCGCGCCGGGACCGGTCTGGACGCCGCTACAGGTGTCGGGTGGCGCGCAGCCGGCCAAGGTCGTGACGTTCGGCGCCACCGCGCCGCTCGGCCGGCCGGGCCAGCCGGCGGAGTTCGGCGGCATCTATGTCCGGCTCGCCGAAGACGACGGAAGCTACGCCACCGGGAACATCTACGGCGCTGGCGGCGGCCAGGGACAGCCGTGAGGAGCGGGAGGATGGCGATGCACAAGGTGATGACAGGGTTGCTCGCGATCGCGGCGGCCGGCAGCGCGGCGGCCTCGCCGGAGGCGGGATCGAAGGCGACCCGCGACTATGTCCAGGCGGCCGGCCAGTCGGATGCGTTCGAGATGCTGGAGGCGGACACTGCGCTGACGGGGAGCGGCGCTCCGCAGGTGCGCGGCTATGCCGAGCGAATGATCCGCGATCACGCGAAGACGGGCCAGGCGCTCCGCAAGGCGACGGACCGTTCCGGCCTGACACCGCCGCCGATGGGGATCGGCGAGGATCAGGCGCGTCTGCTTGGCGCGCTGCAGTCGCTGAAGCAGCCAGAATTCGACCGGACCTACTGGCGGCATCAGATGCTTGGCCATCGCTCGGCTCTGACCGCGGCACGCGATTATGCCGCCAGCGGCGACGATCCCGCCGTGCGGCAGGTTGCGGCGGCGTCGGTCCCGGTGATCCTGGCCCATCTCGCGACGGCCCAGAAGGTGCTGGCGTCGCTCGGCGAGCGGTAGCGGGGTGCGCCGGGGCGTCGGCCATCGGCACGCGCCACCGCGGCGGTGCAGGAACTTCGGCGTCCACCTTTGATAGTGATCCAAAGTTGCCCCTCCCCATCAGGTGCCCGGCCGGGCGCATGTTGACGTGGATGCACACGCGGGGCAGAAACCCGGTGTGTTCAAGCGCCGGCCTGCAAAGGCGGCATTGCCGAAAGACCGATGAATGGCCACCGCCACTGTAGCCGAAGCAACGCGCGGCACGGCGCCGCTCGACCCCCCGTTCCGCGCCGATCAGGTCGGCAGCCTGTTGCGGCCGGCGGACCTTCTGGAGGCACGTGCCCAGTGGAAGGCGGGTACCCTCCCCTTGGACGAGCTTCGCTCGATGGAGGATCGCGCGATCAGGCAGGTGGTCGTCGAACAGGAGGCGACGGGCCTGCGCGTCGTGACCGACGGCGAGTTTCGCCGGGAAAGTTACTTCGCCGATTTCTTCGAACGCGGGCTGGGTGGATTCAAGCGCCACGCCGATGCCGGCAAGGGCTGGAACTACCAAGATGCGCAGGGCAAGCAGCGTGGTGCCTCGTTGACCACGATCACCGCCCCGATGCGGTGGACGAAGCCGATCCATGCGGACGAGTTCGAGTTCCTAGCCTCCGTGACGAAGGTCACGCCGAAGATCACGCTGCCCTCGCCCTCGATCCCGCACTTCTTCGGCGGCCGCGAGAACATCAGCCGCGACGTCTATCCCGATCTCGATATGATGTGGGCCGACCTGGTGGACTCGTACCGTCGCGAACTGAAGGCGTTATATGATGTCGGCTGCCGCTACGTGCAGATTGACGAGACCGCGATGGCCAAGTTCGGGGACCCCAAGATCCGGCAGGCGCTCGCCGACCGGGGAGACAGCTGGGAAGACCTGCTGCCCCTCTACGCCGGGGTCATCAACGACTGTCTCGCGGAAGCGCCGGCGGACATGCACATCGCCCTGCATTCATGTCGGGGCAACAATCAGGGTTCGTGGCAGGCGGAGGGAGGGTACGACCCCGTCGCCGACACTCTGTTCAACAAGGTCAACGCGCACTCCTACTTTCTGGAGTACGATTCGCCACGAGCCGGAGACTTCTCGCCGCTGGCCCACGCGCCCGCGGACAAGATGATCGTGCTCGGCCTAGTCACCACCAAGAGCGGCAGGATGGAAAGCCGGGACGACCTCTTGAAGCGTATCGGACAGGCCGCTGTTCACCTTCCGCTCGACCAGCTCTGCCTCAGCCCGCAATGTGGTTTCGCGAGCGCGGCACCCGGGAACCCCATCTCCTTCGCAGAGCAGGACGCCAAGCTGAGGCTGGTCGTGGATGTCGCCGGCGAGGTCTGGGGCTAGCACCGGCGTCGCGTCGCCTGCCCTTGGTACGTCGGTCGGGTAAGCTCCGTTCACGATGTCATGAGGCGCCGGCGACGGCTCCCGCATGGTCGCTGTCGAACGCCGCGATGATCGGGCATGGCCCTGGGGAGTTCTCACCGCACCGACGCGCCAAGCGGGTGAGCGAGTCGCGGACGGCGTTCAGTTCCGCGATACGGTCGTCGAGGAAGATGAGTTGCTGTTTCGCAAGTTCGCGAGCGCGATGGCGATCCTGCGTCGCATCGAGCGCGAGCAACTCGCCGATCTGCTCCAGCGTGAACCCCGCCGCCTGCGCCGACCGTATGAACCGAAGCCTGCGTCGATCCTCCTGCCCATAGCGGCGAATGTATCCTGCGTTCTGGCCACCGCCCTTTTCCGGCGTCGCGAGCAGGCCCCGGCGCTGGTAGAAACGGATGGTCTCGACGCCGACCCCCCCTTCGCGCGCCAGGCCGCCGATCGTCACCGATCCCATCGCTTGACTCCGTACCATGGTACGGAGGCTATAACCCTTCGCGCCCCGGTCTTTCAAGGAGATGCGTGATCAAGCGAATGCTCGCCCAGGCGGCGGCCGGCCTCACCCTCGGCCTGATGGTTGCCCCACCGGCATGGGCACAGCAGATGCCGATGGACATGCCCGGCATGCCGATGCCGCAGGCCACGCAGCCCGCCGCCGTGGGTGAGGGCAAGCCCGCGCACGGCGCGGAGCCCGGAACCATCCCGAACACACCGGGCATGTCCGGGATGGACGGCATGGACGGCATGGACGGCATGGACGGCATGGCAGGCATGGCCATGAAGATGCCAGCCATGCTGGGGCGGTATCCGATGACGCGCGAGAGCTCGGGAACGGCCTGGCAGCCCGACAGCTCGCCGATGCGCGGCGTCATGTTCGATGTAGGCGGCTGGTCGATGATGGCCGAAGGCTTCGCCACGCTGATCTACGACGATCAGGGCGGTCCGCGCGGGCGCACCGAGACGTTCAGCAACTCGATGGCCATGTTGATGGCGAGCCGCGACGTCTCCGCGACGGACAGGATCGGGCTGCGCGCGATGCTCTCGCTCGATCCGGCGATGGGGCCATCGGGCTACCCGCTGCTGTTCGCGACCGGCGAGACGGCCGATGGCAAGACCACGTTGGTGGACCGGCAGCATCCCCATGACTTGTTCATGGAGCTTGCGGGTACGTGGAGCCACGATCTGGGCGGCGGCAGGGCCTTCTCGCTCTACGCGGGACTGCCGGGCGAACCCGCGCTCGGCCCGACGACCTTCATGCACCGCATCTCGGGCATGGACAATCCGGAGGCGCCGATCGGACACCATTGGTTCGACAGCACGCACGTCACCTTCGGCGTCGTCACGGCGGGGCTTTCCGCCGGTCCCTGGAAGGTTGAGGCGAGCGCGTTCAAGGGCCGCGAGCCCGACGAGCATCGTTGGGACATCGAGGCGCCCAGGCTCGACAGCTGGTCGGTGCGGGCGTTCTGGAACCCAGCCACCGACCTTTCCTTTCAGGTCTCGACCGGGCATCTCCACTCGCCCGAGCAGCTCGAGCCCGAGCAGGATCAGCAGCGGACCACCGCCTCCGTCACGTGGACCAGGTCGCTCGGCCCGAACCGGTATCTCGCGACGACGATCGCATTGAGCTCGAAGGACGAACGTCCCGGTCCGACGCTGACGGGTCTGCTGGGCGAGGCCACGCTTCGGATGGGGCCGGATGAGGTCTACGCGCGCGCAGAGCACGAGCAGGAGAACGAGCTGTTCGACACGGGGCCGCTCGCCGGCGCGATCTTCGGCGCGAACAAGCTCTCGCTTGGCTACCAGCACGAACTGTCGCTCGCACGGCACCTGTTCCTGGCGATCGGCGGGCTCGCCAGCGGCTATGCCTTTCCCCACAGCCTCGAGCCGAGCTACGGACACGAGGGGGTGAAGAGTTTCATGCTCTACGCCCGCCTGCGGTTCGGCAGTTGATGATCGATCCGACCGACCCACCGATCCCCGACAGGAAATGAAGATCATGCGCCCCATCGTTCTTGCCGCCATCGGCCTGATCGCCAGCCCGGCTGCCCTTTGCGCGCATGCCAGGCTGCTGGCATCCACGCCCGCCGCCAACGCGACGATCGCGCCGACGAACAGCATCAGGATGCATTTCAGCGAGGCTCTCGTGGAGAAACTCTCAGGCGCCGACCTGACGATGACCGGCATGGCGGGGACGGGGATGAACGTGTCCGCCAAGGTCAGGCTGGAGCCGGACGGCAAGTCGCTGGCGCTGGTCATGGCGAAGCCGCTGTCGCCGGGAACGTACAAGCTCGCCTTCCATGTGACATCGACGGACACGCACCGCGTCACCGGCGGTTTTGCCTTTCGCGTGAGATGACGACGGACTGGATGCGTCCATGATCCTCATCCGGCTCGCGCTGTATCTCACGCTGACGCTACCGGCCGGGCTGGCGAGCTTCGGGCTTCTGGTGACGCCGGGCGAGCGTGGCCGCGGAGTCGCGTCGCGTCCGGCGATGCTCGCCAGCGCGGTGCTCGCGATGATCGGGTCGATGATCTGGCTTCCGCTGGTCGCGGCGCAGATGGCGGGTACGTCGGCGTGGCCCGTCGAGCTTGCGACCGTGCAGCTCATTCTTGGCAGCACGGCGGTAGGAACGGCGTGGCTGATCCGCATGGCCGCGCTTCTGGCGGCGATCGCGGCGATGGCTCGACCGATCGACGGCAGGGCGAGGCTGACGTTCATCGCCGCCAGTTTCTGCATCGCGCTGGGATCGCTCGCCTGGACCGGTCATGGCGTGGTGGGTGACGGAGCGGCGGGCTGGCTGCACCTTGGCGCCGACATCCTTCATCTGGTCGCGAGCGCGATCTGGATCGGCGCGCTGGTGAGGCTGACCGCGATGGCGATGCGACGGACGGCGCTGGTCGACGAGGGTCATCTGCGAGCCACGCATGACGCTCTCAGGGCCTTTGGACCGGTGGGCATCGTCGTCGTCGGCGCGCTGGTCGTGACCGGCCTGATCAACGGGTGGTCACTGTTGGGACCGGACGCGCTCGGCTCGCTTGTGGGCAGCGACTATGGTCGGCTGCTGATCGCCAAGCTCGCGTTGTTCGGTATCATGCTGGCCCTGGCCGGTCTCAACCGGGTCCGGTTCACGCCGGCCTTCCGAACGGCGATTTCAAGGTCCAGCCCGCGAGGGGCGCTCCGCGTGCTTCGCTTCGGCCTGATCGTCGAGACCACGGCCGCAATCCTTGTCCTGGGCCTGTTGGCCTGGCTCGGCACGCTGGAACCGCCGGTTGCCAGCCCATGGCCGCAAGCGTGACGGGCCGCCGTCCGATACCATGACGGTCTCGCCTGGTCGCAGCCGCCGCGACGACCCTATACGAAACCGATCCAGCGTCCCGCGACGACGACACCGATCCAGAACGCGAGCGACAGGCCGGCGGCCGTCCGCACAGCGCCCGGTGCCGGGAACACCATGTCCCAATTGCTCACCCGCCGCCAGGCACCGAAGTGCAGTACCACCATGTTGAGCCCGGCAAGCGCGAGCAGCACCATCTTGATGCGGAATGGCACGTTCGCATAGTATTTCGTCGCCGCCGACACGAACATCAGCGTGCCGGTAATTGCCGCTATCAGGAAGGCGATCCACGTCCAGGGCAGCATCTCGCGCGACAGCTGCACCGCCCCAATCCTGCGCGCGGAAACGCCGAGCAGCCGCAGGTCGACCATCGCGATCGTACCTACCACCAGGGTCAGCGCCAGCACATGCACCGTCTCTATGGTGGGGAACATCCACTCGGACTCGGTGATCTTCGTCCCGAGCGAGCTTGCCTCGAGCCAGGCACAGGTTTCCAGGATACCCATCGGTCAGACCTGACCGCCGGCATAGGCGATCCATCGCCCGCACACGACGATCGCTACCCACAGTCCAAGCGATACGAGCGCGCAGGTGCGGATGACCGTTCGCCTGCCAAGGGGCATGTCGCGAAAGCGCCGGTCTTCCAGCAGGCCCCGTACCGACGCCGTGAAGATCACCGCGGCGACCAGCAGCCCCATCTTGGTGAGAAAGATCCAGTTCAGCAGCTCGCGCGCCGGCTCCGCCATGATCTGGAGCGTCCCCGTCCCCAGCAGCACGCAGAGCGCCCCCCAGATCCAGGGATAGAAGCGCAGATTATAGTCGCGCATGGATTGCTCGCGCGCCAGGAACCCGGCGAGCCTGAGGTCCAGGACCGCGACCGACGCCATCACCACCCCGATCGACAGGATATGGATGCTCTGCAGCGTCGGCACCGTCCAGTTGCGGCTCGCGATCGCCTGACTCAGCTCCGTCCCCGCCAACCAGTCGCTTATGTTCGTCAAACTCACGAGCATCATCCGCCTCTCCACTCCCCGGCCGAGGACGAGCTATTGTGTGTTCCCGCCGCTTTCCAGTTACATACGGTTGAATGGGGCGCGTGCCACGTTTCACCAACGTTACATCGGCCTTCACGATCGCCATGGCGGCGACCGCACGTCATGCGGCTCTGGCTGGCGATGTCTCGCTGTATGCCCCTTGCCGCGCGACGACCAGGATGACTCCAAGCGTCGATCAGGGCGAACGGGGAGGAACTTGCTGCCCTAGACTTCGATGCGCGGCCTGACGATCATCGGGCGCGGTGCAGCACCCCGCCTGCGAAGCGCTGAACGATCCGACGGTGAGGCGGATCGCCCAGGCTTACGAGCCCAGCAGTCTCTTCTTCAGCAATCCCCTGAGCAGCCTGTCCTCCAACACCCGCCCGACAAGATACAGGGTGGCGAAGATCGCCGCGAACACATAGGCGGCCGTGGGCGAGGGCTTCTTGTGTTTCTTGTCGGCCTTGTCGGCATCGTCCTTGCCGGGCTTTTCAGGCGCGGGTGCGCCAAGGGCCTTGTCCAGGGGATTCATCGGCACCACGGTTTTCCTGACGACGGGTTTCTTCCCAGCCGCGCTCTTGCCGGACTTGCCCGCGACCTCGGTTGACGGTTTCTCGAGCTTTCCCAAGCTTATGGTTAACTGGGCGATGCCCAAAAACAGAAACGGCGCCAGGAAGCAGAACAGCAGCGCCCGGCTGATGAGATGATAGCGCAGGACAGGTCCGCCCAATCCCCGTTCGATCCGCAAGACACCGCTGTCGAAGATGGACATCTTGTCCTGCGCAGCCTGATCCTTCTTGCTGAAGGTCAGCGTGTCGCCTGCGCGCTCATGGCTGGTGCCTGTCTGGCCGAACAGGGTGTCGAGCCTGTCGAAGGCGTCGTCGCTCGATTGCGCGGGGGCGAGGTCCAGACTGCCCCTGACGTGCCAGATCCAGTCGATTGAACGCAGCTTCACATGATCTCCTTCGGGAGAGACGCCCTACCCCAGCCGGCGGCGATGCCGGCGGCGATGCCGGCAGCGGAACCGCGCATGGTGAAACCGGCCTTGGAACGACGGAGGGATAGACCGGGGATCATGCCGATGGAGCAAGGCTCCTCACTCGGCCGGCACCACCAGCGGCCGGCCGGCCATCGACTGTCCGGGCGTCGACCGGCCAAGTCGCTCCTTCAGCGTCTTCCAACCCTCGGTGAAGGGGTAGGTCATCTGCTCCCGGATCGACATGCGGCGACCGCCTTCCATGCCAAGCAGTTCGGCCTCTCCGTCGACGCATGTGCCGAACATGCGGTCGATGAAGATGTATGAGCCGGAATAGTTGCTGCGGGATGCTTCATAGTCCTGCGAGTGGTGCAGGCTGTGGTGCTCGGTCGTGTTGAACAGGAACCGCCACCAGCGGGGCGAATTAAAGCGGACGTTGATATGCTGGTACGTCCCGATCGCCATGCCGACGGCGCCGGCGAGCAGCGCGGCGCGGGGCAGGAAGTCGAAGAAGCCGCCAACACCGATCCCGATCAGAAAGAGTTCGACCGGATTCCCTACCGCACCCTTGTTGATGTTCAGCTGGGTAATGTAGTGATGTACCGAGTGCGGCAGCCAGAGCGGGTACCAGTTGTGCATTCCGCGATGCATCCAATACTGACCGAAGTCGAAGATGAACGAGATCAGGAACGCCTGAAGCAGGAGCGGCAGGCCCGTGAACCAGTTGAACTTGTCCAAGCTGATAAAGTGCTGGAACTTCTCCACCGCGACATCGCTGCCGATATAATTGTCGACAATGCGCAGCAGCGTGTAGCCGAGCCCGACGTAGAACAGGTCGGTGACCAGTTCCTTCCAGGTCAGGCGCCAGCTATCGAAACGCGGATTGACCCATTCGAGCGCCAGCAGCAACATCTTGAAACCGATGCCGATGCCGATTGCGGTCGACGCCTTAGCGATCGAATTGGGCGCATAGTACCAGAACGCGATCAGCGCGAACAGCATCACGGGCTGAAACCAGGTGAAGACGAACTGCTTTACCGGTCCGCCTTCCACCCTGGGGATGTTTTCCCAGCCGATGGTGACCGGCGCCTGCGCTCCGATCACCCTCTTGCCCACCAGAATGCCTTCCATCGTGCCCTCGCGCGCCGCCTGCATGCGAAAAAAATACCCGAGACGCCTCCGCAACGTCATACGTCATCCAACGTATAAGCCGTTTGCGCCATGCCGCTCCGACGCGATTGATCCTGCCGCTGATCGCGAGGGTGGTTCTACGACTGCACGAAGCGGCGCCATCCGCCGAGCGTGGTGATATCCCGCGCACCTATGGTTGCGCGCGGTTCGGCGACGAAGCCCTTGACCTGGCTGCCGTCCTCCAGCGTCACCGTGCCGATGGCGAGCGGCGGCGGCACCTCGGCGACGAAACTGCCGAACGCCGCCATTTCGAGTTCATAGACCTCGACCGCGATCGTGGCGCCATCCTCGCTATGAACGAGCGCGGGCTTGGGCGGCACGCTGTCCGCCATCGCATAGAGGCGATAGGTCGGCGCCGTCCTCGCCTCTCCCACGAAGCGCGCGTCGCGGGACGTCAATTGCCAGTGCAGCGGCATGTCCTTCAGGTGCGCGCCGACGACGGCCAGCTTCACGGTGTCCATCCGTCCCTCCAGGTCGAGCGGCGGCGAAAGCGCCGGCGCTGGGAAAAAGGCTGCCGCCGCATCGATCAGGCTGCGGTCGCTGCCCGCCGGGCCGATAAGCGTGATGCCGAAGCCGACATCGCTCTGATAGCGTCCCGTCGGCACCGCGATCGCGGCCATGTCGAGCAGATTGACGAAATTGGTATAGGCGCCAAGGCTGGCGTTGAGCGCGACCGGCGCGGCGAGCATCTCCGACACGCGATAGCTGGTCGGCGCGGTCGGCAGCGCGAGCAGATCGACCGTCGCCCACATCTCCTCCATTGCCCGGACGAGATCGGCGAGACGGTAGCGCGCCGCAAAGACGTCGACCGCGCTATACGCCAGACCTTCCTCGACGATCGACCTGACGACCGGATGGATCGCGTCCCGATCATCCCGAAGCAGATCGTGCAGCGCGGCGGTCCGCTCCGCGATCCAGGGGCCGTCGTAGAGCAGACGGGCGGCGTCGTTGAGCGGCGCCATGTCGATCTCGACGATTTCGGCGTCCAGACCGGCCAGGGCTCCGGCATAGAGGAAGCCCGACTCGATGTCGCCGAACCAGGGCCGCTGGTCGGCGCGGGGAACGCCGATCCGGCGGCGCGCACGGACCACCTCGTCGAACGACCGCGAGAAAGCGTCCTCGCGGTCGAGACCGGCGACGACCGCATCGACGATGGCGGCGTCCTGCGCGGTGCGCGTGAAGGCGCTGATGCAGTCGAGCGTGCGACACGCGGGGACGAGGCCGCGGGTGCTCCATCGTCCCCGGGTCGGCTTGAAGCCGATCAGGTGGTGGAAGGCGGCGGGGATGCGGCCCGATCCCGCCGTGTCGGTACCGAGCGAGAAGGCGACGAGCCCGGCCGCCACCGCCACCGCCGACCCGGAGCTCGACCCGCCGCTGATCCAGGCGCGGTTATAGGCATTGCGCGGGATGCCATAAGGGCTGCGCGTGCCGTTGAGGCCCGTGGCGAACTGGTCGAGATTGGTCTTGCCGACGGGGATCGCGCCCGCGGCGACCAGCCGCTCGACCACCGTCGCCGATCGCGAGGGCGCGTAGGCGAAGGCCGGGCAGCCAGCCGTCGTCACGAGGCCGACGACATCGATATTGTCCTTCACCGCGAAGGGCACGCCGGCGAGCGGCAGCGCCTCGCCCGCCGCGACCCGTCCATCGACCGCCGCCGCCGCGGCGCGCAGCGCGTCCGCATCGAAGCGCGAGATCCATGTCGCCGGCTGGATCCGGTCGTAGAAGGCAAGGCGGCCGATCGCCTCGTCGATCACCACGGTCGCGGAGCGGCGACCCGATTGCACGCCGGCGGCGATCGCGGCGACCGACAGGGGGGCAGGATCGGTCACGCGCGCACCAGCGCCAGCATCGGCGCGCCGGGCGTGACGCTCTGCCGTTCGGCGACGTAGAGCGCCGCCACCGTTCCCGCCGCCGGGCTGGCGACCGGAAACTCCGTCTTCATCGCCTCCAGGATCGCGATCGTCTCCCCGGCGGCGACGGTGTCACCGGGCGCCTTCATCAGTTTCCAGACGCTGCCGCCGAAGGGCGCCTCGACCAGTTCGGCGCCATCGGGCAGCGCGATCTCGCCGGCGGGTTCCGCGTCCTCCTCACCGGTCAGGCTCGCGACGCGATCGAACTCGCCGCGCCGTTCCCATTCGGCGCGCTCGGCGGCGAAGGCGGCGTTGCGGCGTTCCTCGAACGCTTGGATCGAGGCGGCGTTCTCCGCCAGGAACGCGCGATAGTCGGCGAGCCGGAACTCGGTCTCCTCGATCTCGATCCCGCGCCGGCCGAGCGGGAAGTCGCGGCGCCATTCGATCAGCTCGTCGTGAGTGACGGGGAAGAAGCGGATCTGGTCGAAGAACCGCAGCAGCCACGGCTTGCCGCCGGTGAAGGCGCCGGTCGGCAGGTGCGTCTTCCAGACCTGGATGGTGCGGCCGAACAGCTGATAGCCGCCGGGACCTTCCATCCCGTAGATGCACATGTAGGCGCCGCCGATGCCGACGACGTTGGGCGGCGTCCAGGTCCGCGCCGGATTGTACTTGGTCGTGACCAGCCGGTGGCGCGGATCGATCGGTGTGGCGACCGGCGCGCCCAGGTAGACGTCGCCGAGCCCGTAGACGAGGTACCGCGCGTCGAACACGATGCGGTGGACATCGTCGGCGGTGGCGAGGCCGTTCGCGCGGCGGATGAACTCGATGTTGTCCGGGCACCAGGGCGCATCGTCGCGAACGACGGCCATATAGCGTTCGATCGTCTGGTGGATGGCGGGGTCGTTCCAGCTGAGCGGCAGATGGACGATGCGCGAGGGGATCGTAAAGTCGTCAAGGTCGCCCAGGGCGGCCTCGATCGCCCTCAGCCGGTCGATCAGTTCGTCCTCGTGCAGGCGGACGCCGTCGAAATGGACCTGGAAGGACCGAATGCCCGGCACGATGTCGAGGATGCCGGGCAGCGCCAGCTCCTCGAGGGTGGTCGTGGCGGCATGGACCCGCAGGCGCAGTTCGAGGTCGAGCGTGATCGGACCATATTCGACCAGCAGGTTGCGGTCGCCCTGGCGGCGATAGAGGATGCGGGGGCGGCGGCCGTCCGCCGCCAGCTCCGCCAGTATCGCATCGGACGCGCCGCCCTTCGCCGTGGCCGGGACGGTCGAGGCGGAGACCGGACCGGTGTTGGAAACGGAGCCGGGCGACAGGCCGCCCCCGATCCGGTCCTCCTCCATCGCGCTCGCCGCGTTCGCCTCGGCGAGGCCGACCTGCTCGAAGCGGACCTGGTCGCCCGGCGCGAGCTGGCCGACCTTCCACAGATCGGCCGCGATCACCACGAACGGGCAGACGAAGCCGCCCAGCGATGGGCCGTCGGGGCCAAGGATGATCGGCATGTCGCCGGTGAAGTCGATCGCCCCGATCGCATAGGGATTGTCGTGGATGTTGGACGGGTGCAGCCCCGCCTCCCCGCCGTCCTGTCGCGCCCAGCGCGGCTTGGGACCGATCAGCCGGACGCCCGTGCGGTTGCTGTTGTAGTGGACGCGCCAGCCGGCGGACAGGATGGTCCCGATGTCCTCCGGCGTGAAGAAGTCGGGCGCGCCGTGCGGGCCGTACAGCACGCGTATCGTCCAGTCCGGGCCGAGCGGCGGCTGGTCGACCGCGCGCGGGCCGGGGATGACCGCGGGCGGGTGCGGCGCGAGATGCAGCGTGTCGCCGACGAGCAGCCTGCGCCCGCCATGACCGCCGAACTCGCCGAGGTCGAAGGTGCTGCCGCTGCCAAGATACGCCGGCACGTCGAGGCCGCCGGCGAACAGGACATAGCCGCGCATCCCGCCGCCGCCGACGCGCCCGAGCGTGAGCGACTGTCCCTCGCCGACCGGGACTGGCTGGTTGCGGGGCACCGGCCGGCCGTCGAGCGTCGCGCCGAAATCCGCGCCGGTCAGGCAGATCCGGCTTTCGGCGTTGAAGCGGAGCGCCGGGCCGGTGGCGGTGACCTCCAGCCCCGCCGCGCCCGGATCGTTGCCGAGCAGCGCGTTGCCCAGGCGAAAGGCGCGGGCGTCCATCGGCCCGGACGGCGGCACGCCCACGCTCCACAGCCCGACGCGGCCGGGATAATCCTGCACGGTCGTCAGCGTGCCGGACGACTGTACGGATATGCTGCGGGGACGATGCTCCACCCGGTCGAGCGATCGCGTGGAAACGTCGCCCGAGACGAAGTCGGCGCTCCGCGCGACGTCCCGCAGCCAGCGCAGGTTGGTCTCGATCCCCGCCAGCCGCGTGTCGTCGAGCGCGGCCTGCATCGCCGTGACCGCGGCGTCGCGATCGTCCGCGCGCACGATCAGCTTGGCGATCATCGGATCGTAGAAGGAGGAGACCCTCGTCCCGCTCTCGACCCACGTCTCGACCCGCGCGCCGTCCGGAAAGGCGACGTGGGTCAGCGAACCGGCGGCGGGGCGGAAGTCGACCGCCGGGTCCTCGGCATAGAGCCGGGCCTGGATGGCCCAGCCGCGCGGGCGCGGGACCGGCGCGTCGAGGAACGCATAGTCGCCCGCCGCGCCGCAGACCATCCATTCGACCAGATCGATCCCGGTGACCTCCTCCGTCACGCCATGCTCGACCTGAAGCCGCGTGTTGACCTCCAGGAAGAACCAGTCCTGCCGCTCGGCGTCGTACAGGAACTCGACCGTTCCCGCCGACCGGTAGCGCGCGGCCGCGCACAGCCGGACGGCCGCGTCGGTCAGCGCGGTGCGGACATGGTCGGGAAGATGCGGGGCGGGCGCTTCCTCGATCACCTTCTGGTTGCGGCGCTGGAGCGAGCAGTCGCGCTCGCCCAGCGAGACGACCCGCCCCGTGGCATCGCCGAACACCTGGACCTCGACATGGCGCGCGCGCGGCACGAACCGTTCGAGGAACAGCCCCGCGTCGCCGAAATTGCCGGCGCCGAGCCGCGCCACGGTCGCATGACCCTCCCGCACCGCCTGCGCGTCGGCGCACACGCGCATGCCGATGCCGCCGCCGCCCGCCGTCGCCTTCAGCATCACCGGATAGCCGATCCGCGCCGCCGCCTCGACCGCGGCGTCCGCGTCGCGGAGCAGCCCGGTGCCCGGCGCCAAGATCG
>NZ_CAHJWW010000038.1 GCF_903643035.1 Sphingomonas bacterium
GCGCCAGCGCGGCCTGCGGATCCGCGACCCCGATCCAGGCGACGCCGCGCTGCGCGACCGCGGGCGCCAGGCGCAGCGTGGCGGCCGTGACCACGCCCAGCGTCCCCTCCGCGCCGATCAGCAGCTGCGTCAGGTCGTAGCCGCGGTTGTCCTTCGCCAGCGCCGCGAGCCCGTCATGGACCTCGCCGCTGGGCAGCACCGCCTCGATCCCCGCGACAAGCCCGCGCATCGTCCCCCAGCGCAGCACCTGAGTGCCCCCGGCGTTGGTGGAGACGAGGCCGCCGACGGTCGCCGACCCGCGCGCGCCCAGCGTCAGCGGGAAGCGGCGACCCTGCGCCAGCGCAGCGGCGTGCAGGTCGGCCAGGATCACCCCGGCCTCGCACACCGCCAGCCCGGCGTCCGCCGCCAGGCTGCGCACCCGGTTCATGCGCCGGAGCGACAATAGCACCGCCGACCCGTCCGCCGGCGGCGTCGCCCCCCCGACCATCGAGCTGTTGCCCCCCTGCGCGACCAGCGCGACGCGGTGGCGCGCGGCGGCGCGGACGATCGCGGCGACCTCGTCGGTCGAGGCGGGGGAAAGCAGCGCGGGCGCGGCGCCGTGAAAGCGTCGCCGCCAGTCGGTGGTCCAGGGCGCGATGTCCGCCGCGTCGGTCGTGAGCCCCCGTGGACCAAGAACGGGCGCGAGGTCGGCGAGAAAGCCCTGATGCGCAGGAGACATGCTCCGCACCATAGCCGCCGCGGGCGCCGGGCGGAAGCGTCCGGCGAGTTCATCGGCTGTTCAAACGTCGCGGCTAAGGCCCGGATATTGCCGATGACGTATCGCCTGTTCCCTCTCCTGGCGCTCGCCGTCGCCGTGCCGGGCGTCGCGAAGGACGCCGCGCCCGACCGGAGCGGAGGCGCGCGCGAGGCGCCGGCGGCCGACGCGCCATGGGCGCAGCTGTCGATCCACGAGCGCATCGTGATCCGCATCCCGCGCATGCGCCGCGAACCGCCCCCGCCGCCCGCCGAGCCGCCACCCGTCCCGTGGCGCGAGAAACGTGGCGCCCGCTGCATCCCTGCGGACGGGATCGTCGGCGCGCTGGTCTCCAGCCCGGGCAGCGTCGACATCGTGATGGACGACGGCCAGCGCACCCGCGCGCTGCTGGAGGCGGATTGCCCGGCGCTCGACTATTACCTCGGCTTCTACATCAAGCCGACGACGGACGGGAACGTATGCGCCGGGCGCGATGCGATCCGCTCCCGATCGGGCGCGATCTGCCCCATCCGCGCCTTTCGCCAGCTGGTGCCGCGACGCTGAACGACGACGCCCGTCGCCTGCGACTCCGGCCCGAAACTTGACATTTCGGGCCGGATGCTGTTGGCGACAGGCACGAGCGGCCGCCGGTGCCCGCTTCCCCGGTACTCCCCCAAATGAACTGTTCTGCATGAACTTTGCCGATCTCGGCCTTTCCGACGAACTGCTGCGCGCGGTCGAGGAATCCGGCTATACCGAGCCGACCCCGATCCAGGCCGCGACCATCCCCAGCGTGCTGATGATGCGCGACATCATCGGCGTCGCGCAGACGGGAACGGGCAAGACGGCCAGCTTCGTGCTGCCGATGATCGACGTCCTGGCCAACGGCCGCAGCCGCGCGCGCATGCCGCGCAGCCTGATCCTGGAGCCGACGCGCGAACTTGCGGCACAGGTCGCGGAGAACTTCGAGAAATACGGTCAGTATCACAAGCTCTCGATGGCGCTGCTGATCGGCGGCGTGTCCATGGGCGACCAGATGGCGGCGCTGGAACGCGGCGTCGACGTGCTGATCGCCACGCCAGGGCGGTTGATGGACCTGTTCGGGCGCGGCAAGATCCTGCTCACCGGATGCTCGCTGCTGGTGATCGACGAGGCGGACCGGATGCTCGACATGGGGTTCATCCCCGACATCGAGGAGATCTGCACCAAATTGCCCAAGCAGCGCCAGACGTTGCTGTTCTCGGCGACGATGCCGCCGCCGATCAAGAAGCTGGCCGACAAGTTCCTCGACAATCCCAAGCGGATCGAGGTCGCGCGGCCCGCGTCGACCAACATCAACATCACCCAGTATCTGGTCCCGGTCGCCTCCCAGTCTGCCAAGCGCGAGACGCTGCGCAGCCTGCTTCGGCAGGACGAGGTGACCAACGCGATCATCTTCTGCAACCGCAAGACGACGGTGCGCGAGCTCAACAAGGTCCTGAAGCAGGCCGGGCTGAAGTCGGGCGAGATCCATGGAGACATGGAGCAGCCGCAGCGCCTCGCCGAACTCGACCTGTTCAAGACCGGGGCCGTGACCGTGCTGGTCGCATCCGACGTCGCCGCGCGCGGGCTGGACATCAAGGGCGTCAGCACCGTCGTCAACTACGACGCGCCGTGGCATCCCGACGATTACGTCCATCGCATCGGCCGGACCGGCCGGGCGGGCGCGACGGGCACCGCCTATACGTTCGTCGCGCCCGACGATGCCGAGAACATCGCCAATATCGAGAAGCTGACCGGTCAGACGATCGAGCGCCTCGCCGTGGCGGAGCGCGCGCCTGCGCCCGACGCGGCACCGATGCGCGCCGGGGATGACAGGGCGCCACGTCGCCGGGAGCGGCCCGCGCGACCGCCGCGCGGCGAGCAGCGCGACGATATCGTCGCGTCGGAGCCGGCCATCCCCTTGGCGGATTCTCCTGTTGCCGAGCCCCTCGCTCGCCCGGAGCCGGCCATGCGGGAACCGCGAGCGCGCGACGAGCGCCGGCCCGACCGGCGCCCCCGCCGCGACGAGCCGCGGGTCGATCCTGTCGACAGCGGCCGGGACGCTGGGCATGACGGCGGACAGGACATCGGGCAGGACAGGGACTGGAACGGCCCGATACCGGATTTTCTTCGCGCCACGATAGCCGGATAGGGGTTGGCGCACCGCGCCGGGCTGGCACAAGGCGATGACCAACGGGAGTTACTGCCATGCGTCTAGCCACTACAGCCGCCGCCCTGATCGCGTTCCTCGCGGTCGCCGCGCCTGCCGCGACCACCGCGCCGTCCGTCGCGGCGACGAGTTTCGACCAGCTCGCCAAGCCGCTGCCGCTGCCGTATGACGAAAGCGCGGACGCCGATCAGGCGGTCGCGGCCGCAAAGGCGCGCGCGCTGAAGGCGCACAAGCGGTTGCTGGTCGATCTCGGCGGCAACTGGTGTCTGGACTGCCGCATCCTGGCCGGCACGATGAAGCTGCCCGAGATCGCTGGCTTCGTGGCCGCCCATTACGAGGTGGTGACGGTCGACATCGGCCGGTTCGACAAGAACGGCCAGATCGCCGCGCGCTACGGGATCAAGGGCCGGCTGGCCGGCGTGCCCGCCGTGCTGATCGTCGATCCCAGAACCGATCGGCTCGTCGATGCCGGTCATGAGACCGCGCTGTCCGACGCTCGACACATGAGCCCGCAGGGACTTGCCGACTGGCTGGCGCAATGGGCCGCCTGAGCCTGCGATGATCGAGCGGCTCGCGCCGGAACCGGCCGATGCGGCGAGCCCGTGCATCAACGTCTGCGTGATCGACGACGCGACGCGCTGGTGCGTCGGATGCGGGCGCACGATCGGGGAGATCGTCGGCTGGGGCAGCGCCGGCGTAGCGACACGCCGGGCGATCCGGGGGCAGTTGCCGGAGCGGATGGCGGCGTTGCGGGAAAACGGTCCATCGCCCACGCCGCGGCAGGTCCCCAACCGCCGGTGGTGACTTTCCCCACCGTCACCACGGACGTGTTCGATGATTGTACCGCCCGTGCAAACGGGCGTTGCAGTTCCCCTGCGAAGGCCGAGAGCCCGGCCTTTCGAAGGGTGGCGTTCGTGGCCCTGGCCCCCGCCTCCGCGGAGGAACCGGCTGCCTGTCCTTGGGGTGGCAGTGAGGGAGCGGCGTGGCCGAGATGGTCTCGACAGGATGGACCCGGAACAGGTCCGGAGTGATGGATCAGACTGTGGTCGCCTGGTTCCCCTGTACCGCCGCATCGTCCAGCGCCGCCGCGCGGCCATGGGCCGCCCGCGCCGTCAGGCGCCCGGCATAAGCGGTGAACGCGTCGCGTCGGGGCAGCCAGTCGAACTGCGTCCCCCATATGATCTGCGATCCGAACACCACGTCGGCGGCGCTGAACCGGTCGCCGGCGATCCACTCGCGCCGGGCGATCGTCGCCTCCAGCACCTCGACGACCCTGTCGAACGTCCCGTACCCGACCATCCGCTCCTGCTGCTGCGTCGGCTGCACGCCCAGGGAGCGGTTGACGACCGCCTGTTCCACCGGTCCTGCGGCGAAGAACATCCAGCGGTAATAGTCGGCACGCTCCGCGACCGGCGGCGAGAGCCCCGCATCGGGAAAGGCATCTGCGAGATAGGCGCAGATCGCCGCGTTCTCCGTCACTACCCTGCCGTCGTGGACGATCGCCGGCACCTTGCCCATCGGGTTCACCGCCAGATAGTCGGGCGCCTTCATGGTATCGGCATAGCCGAGCATCACCGTGTCGTACGGCGCGCCGACTTCCTCCAGCATCCAGCGCGCGATCCGCCCGCGCGACATGGGATTGGTGTAGAGGGTGAGCGTCACGGGATCGCCTCTCGCCGGAGGATGGGATCAGGCGAGAGCCGTCCCGAACAGCGCCAGCATCCGCCCCCATGCCCTGTCGGCCGAGGCCGCGTCGTACACATGGCTGTCGGGCGGGCACCAGCCATGCATCGTGCCGGCATAGACCTCGATCTCCGCAGGCAGCTTGGCGGCGGCGAAGCTGGTGCGCAGCACGTCCTTGTCGGTCGGCGCGCGAGCGTCGTCGTTGGCGGCGATCGCGATGAGGTACCGCGCCTTCATCGCCGGGATCAACAGGTGCGGGCTGTCCAACTTGTCGGTGACAAGGCCGCCGCCGTGGAACGTCGCGCCCGCACGAACCCGCCCGGCCACCGCCGCGGCGGTGCGGAATACCATCGGCCCGCCCATGCAATAGCCGGTGACGCCCAGACCGCGCTTCGTGTCCACCTGCGGCTGCTCGTCGAGGAACGCGGTAAAGGCGATCGCGTCGCGCGTCGTGCCCTCCGGGCTCAGCGCCTGGACGAACGGCATGATCTTCGCGCGCACCTCGGGCTGGTCGTAGCTCTCGCCCGGCGCAAGGAACGGTGCCTTCGTAGAGCGATAGAACTGGTTGACGACGAGGACGGCGTAGCCCGACTGCGCCAGCCGGTCGGCCATCTGGCGAAACGCGGGGCGCAGACCCATGATGTCGGGCCAGATCAGCACGCCGGGATGCTTGCCACCGGCAGGCGCGACGAAATAGGCCTCCGCCCTGCCGTCGGGGGTCGCGATCGACACGTCGCGTCCGGCGATCGTCAGCGCATCGGCAGGCACGGGCAGCATCATGGCCAGCCCGGCCGCCCCCGTCATCGCCCCGAACCGGCGACGGGAGACCGCGCCCGGCAAGCTGTCGTTCTCCTCGACCGTATGTTCGTCGCACATCGCCCATTCTCCCCGCATCGTCGCGCCGGCGAGCATGCTACGTCAGGCCGCGTTCCACCACCAGACGGCGGCGCATACCTCGCACCACGCACGCCCATCCGTTTTCAGCTTCGGCTGATGCGCCAGCGCCTCGCGGCTGGCAAGGCGGAACGGTCAGGGCGAAGTGAAGTCGCCGCGCAGTGCCGCCGGTCGGGATCAGCGCCTGAACGGATCGTCGAACAGTGCGCGGGCATCGGTCGCCTCCCCGCGCAGCGCCGCCTCGGCATCGCGCGCCTGCTGCTCGCGCTCTGCGCGCAGCGACGCGAGCAGCGCCTCGCGGTCGCCCTCCAAGCGGGTGTCCGTCTGGCTCGGCTCGATCCCTGCCGCCTTGGCGGCCTTGGCCACCGCCGCGTCGAGTTCGCGCTGCGTCGTCAGGCCCAGCGTCACAGGGTCCTTGGGCGTGATGTTGGCGATGTTCCAGTGGCTGCGATCGCGGATCGCGGCGATGGTGGTACGGGTGGTGCCGATCAGCAGGCCGATCGCGCCATCGGTAATCTCGGGATGGTTGCGGATGATCCACGCGATGCCGTCGGGCTTGTCCTGCCGCTTGGATACCGGCGTGTAGCGCGGACCCTTGGTGCGGCGGACCTGCTCGGGACCCTTGATGATCTTCAGGCGATAGTTCGGATCGGCCTGACCCTTGTCGATCTCCTCCTGCGTCACCTCATGCGTGCGGACGGGATCGCGCCCCGTCAGCTTGGTGGCCGCCATGTCGTCGGCGATAGCCTGGATCTCCAGGATGTGCAGCCCGCAGAACTCGGCGATCTGTTCAAAGCTGAGCGAGGTGTTGTCGACCATCCAGGATGCGGTCGCGTGGGGCATGAGCGGCTGGGCCATGGAAAACTCCGGCACAAATGAAAAGGGCCGCCCCTCCCGGAGCGGCCTTGCAGATGATCGATCTAGTCCCAACCGACCCGAAGGGCAAGAACTCTCCCCGTTCGCAGGAAACACTTACCCCATCGTCAGGACGATCTTGCCCACGTGATCCCCCGCCTCCATCCGGCGGTGCGCATCGGGTGCCTGGTCAAGGGGGAACACCCGGTCGATCGCCGGCTTCAGCCGTCCGGCGACGACATGCGGCCAGACCTGGCGCGACAGCTCGTCCGCCACCAGCGCCTTGAACGCCGCGTCCCGCGCGCGCAGCGTCGATCCGGTCAGCGTCAGGCGGCGGCGCATGATCTCGAAGATCGGGATCGTCGCCTCCGCGCCCCGCTGCACCGCGATCGAGACGTGACGTCCGTCCTCCGCCAGGCATCTCAGGTTGCGCGGCAGATAGTCGCCGCCGACCATGTCCAGCACCACCTGCACGCCGCGCCCGCCGGTGATCTGCGCGACCCGCGCCACATAATCCTCCGCCTTGTAGTCGATCGCGTGCGCCGCCCCCAGCGCCAGCGCCGCCGCGCACTTCTCCTCGGAGCCTGCGGTAACGACGACGGTGAGCCCGAACAGCCGGCCGAGCGCGATCGCCATTGTGCCGATGCCGCTGGTGCCGCCGTGGACCAGCACCACGTCGCCCTCAGTGGCGTAGGCGCGCTCGAACAGGTTCGTCCAGACGGTGAAGAGCGTCTCCGGAACCGCCGCCGCCTCGATCATCGACAGCGCGTCGGGCACCGGCAGGCATTGCCCCGCGGGCACCAGCGCATAGTCCGCATAGGCACCGCCCGCGACCAGCGCGCAGACCGGCTGCCCGATCATCTCCGGCCCCGCATCCTCGCCCACCGCCACCACGACGCCCGATAGTTCCAGCCCCAGGATCGACGGCGCGCCCTCGGGTGGAGGATAGCGGCCCTGCCGCTGCATGACGTCGGGCCGGTTGACGCCGGCGGCTGCGACACGGACGAGAAGGTCGCCGGCGCCCGGTCGCGGCACCGGCCGCTCCACCGGCACCAGCAACTCGGGTCCGCCAGTGCCGGCGGGATCGATCGCGCGCATCGTCGTCGGTATCCCGGTCGTCGCGATCCCGGACGGGAACCCGCGCGCAGCAGTGTCGGCCATCGCACCCCTCTGCCCGCGGTCGGCAGGCCCCGGTGTTATTGACATCGCCCGGTCGCGGGTCAACGTTGCCGATCGTGGACATGGACGATCGTCCGCCGGTCAGGCCGGACATTGTCGCGCAGCTGGCGCGGGAGGACCTCGATCCGCTGTCGGTCGAGGAGCTCGACGCGCGGATCGCCGCACTGGACGCGGAGGTCGCGCGCACCCGCCGCCATCGGACGGCGGCCGTCACCCATCGCGCAAGTGCCGACGCGCTGTTCCGGTGACCGGGGTCCGGCGATGCCCGAGCCCGGCCCGAGGCCGGACAAGGTGCTTGATGCGGAGCCTCCGGCATCCGACATACTGGACAAGCGGGCCGTATCGCACCGGCCCGGATGGAGAAATCTGACATGCCATCCTTTGCGTCCGCACTAGAAACCACTCTCCACCGCGCGTTGGAGGCCGCTTCTTCCCGGCGTCACGAATACGCCACGCTCGAACACCTCCTGCTCGCGCTGATCGACGACGAGCACGGCTCCAAGGTCATGGTCTCCTGCGGGGTGGACATGGGCGAGCTGAAGACGACCGTTGCCCACTACCTCGATACCGAGCTCGACGCGCTCAAGGTCGCGGCTGCCACCGATCCTTCGCCCACCAGCGGGTTCCAGCGCGTCGTTCAGCGCGCGATCCTGCACGTCCAGTCGTCGGGCCGCGAGGAGGTGACGGGCGCCAACGTGCTCGTCGCGCTGTTCTCCGAGCGTGAAAGCTACGCCGTGTATTTCCTCCAGCAGCAAGACATGAGCCGGCTCGACGCGGTCAGCTTCATCAGCCACGGCGTCGGCAAGGGCGGCTCCGCCCCGGAGGCGGCGAGCCCCAAGGGCGCGGAGGAGGAGAAGCCCTCCAAGCCCGACGCCAAGGGCAAGGGCGAGAGCGCGCTGAAGCAGTTCTGCGTCGACCTCAACGAAAAGGCGCGCAACGGCAAGGTCGACCCGCTGATCGGCCGCTCGGCCGAGGTCGACCGGACGGTGCAGATCCTGTGCCGCCGCTCCAAGAACAACCCGTTGTACGTGGGCGATCCCGGCGTCGGCAAGACCGCCATCGCCGAGGGCCTCGCGCGCAAGATCATCGAGGGCAACGTGCCCGAGGTGCTGTTGCCCGCCGTCATCTATTCGCTCGACATGGGCGCGCTGCTGGCCGGCACGCGGTATCGCGGCGATTTCGAGGAGCGGCTCAAGGCGGTCGTCAACGAGCTGGAGAAGCTGCCGCACGCGGTGCTGTTCATCGACGAGATCCATACGGTGATCGGCGCGGGCGCCACCAGCGGAGGCGCGATGGATGCGTCCAACCTCCTGAAGCCCGCGCTGTCGGGCGGCACGATCCGCTGCATCGGCTCCACCACCTACAAGGAGTTCCGCAACCACTTCGAAAAGGACCGCGCGCTGCTGCGCCGGTTCCAGAAAATCGACGTGAACGAGCCGACGATCGAGGACACGATCAAAATCCTGGCGGGGCTCCGGTCCGCGTTCGAGGACCATCACAACGTCAAGTACACGCCTGAGGCGATCAAGTCGGCGGTCGAGCTGTCCGCGCGCTACATCAACGACCGCAAGCTGCCCGACAAGGCGATCGACGTGATCGACGAGGTCGGCGCGATGCAGATGCTCGTGGTCCCCTCCAAGCGGAAGAAGACGATCACCGCCAAGGAGATCGAGCAGGTCATCGCGACGATGGCGCGGATCCCGCCCAAGTCGGTGTCGACCGACGACAAGATGGCGCTCGCCACGCTGGAGACGGACCTGAAGCGGGTCGTGTTCGGACAGAATGCGGCGATCGAGAAGCTGGCGTCGGCGATCAAGCTGTCGCGCGCCGGCCTGCGCGATCCCGAGAAGCCGATCGGCAACTACCTCTTCACCGGCCCGACCGGCGTCGGCAAGACGGAGGTCGCCAAGCAGCTGTCGACGATCCTGGGCATCCCGCTCCAGCGGTTCGACATGAGCGAGTATATGGAGCGCCACTCGGTCTCGCGGCTGATCGGCGCCCCGCCGGGCTATGTCGGCTTCGACCAGGGCGGCCTGCTGACCGACGCGGTCGACCAGAACCCGCACTGCGTTCTGTTGCTCGACGAGATCGAGAAGGCGCATCCCGACCTGTTCAACATCCTGTTGCAGGTCATGGACAACGGCCGCCTGACCGACCAGCACGGCAAGAGCGTCGACTTCCGCAACGTCATCCTCATCATGACGACCAACGCGGGCGCCGCCGACATGGCGCGCGAGACGGTCGGCTTCGGCCAGCTGACCCGCGAGGGCGAGGACGAGCAGGCGGTGCAGAAGATGTTCACGCCCGAGTTCCGCAACCGGTTGGATGCAGTGGTGCCGTTCGGCTATCTCCCGCCCGAGGTCGTCGCGCGGGTGGTGGACAAGTTCATCCTCCAGCTCGAACTGCAGCTGGCGGATCGTCAGGTCCACATCAGCCTCGACGACGCGTCCAAGAGCTGGCTGACCGAGAAGGGCTATGACAGGATGTTCGGCGCCCGGCCGATGGGGCGGCTGATCCAGGAGAAGATCAAGCAGCCGCTTGCCGAGGAGCTGCTGTTCGGCAAGCTCGTCCACGGCGGCGAAGTGACGGTGAAGATGAAGGACGGCGCGCTGTCGTTCGAGGTCGTCGCCGCCGCCCCCAAAAAGCCCAAGCGCAAGGGCAAGGACAAGGTGCAGCCGGTCGAGGCGGAGTGACGGGCTGGCGGTGAACGGACGGGGCGCGGTGAATGGGCACCGCGCCGCTCATCGTGGCTCCCACCCCTCACCCCGGACTCGTGTCAGGGTGACGGATCAGGTCGACGGCCGGCCCACCCCTCCCGCCAAGCTAGGCCAGGCACTATATTCCATTCATGACCGACCTTCCCGACCGCCGCCGCTTCCTCGCCTTGTCCGCCACCGGGATCGCCGGGGTGGCGCTATGGGGGTGCAGCAACGCCCCCGCGCGTGCCGCCGAGCGTTTTCCGGTCATGCTGACGGACGCGCAGTGGCGCAGGAAGCTGTCGCCCGCCGCCTATGACATCCTGCGCCACGAGGGGACCGAGACGCCCTATTCCAGCCCGCTCAACGGCGAGCACCGGGCAGGAACGTTCACGTGCGCGGGCTGTGACCAGCCGGCCTACACATCCCACACCAAGTTCGAGAGCGGCACGGGCTGGCCCAGCTTCTGGGCACCGCTTCCCCGCGCCATCGTGGCACGCGAGGACTCGACGCTGGGCATGAGCCGCACCGAGATCCATTGCAGCCGCTGCGGCGGGCATCTGGGACATGTGTTCGACGACGGCCCCAAGCCCACCGGCAAGCGATACTGCATGAACGGAGCCGGCCTGACGTTCCACGCCGCCACGGCCTGAGGCGCGAAAGCCGATTCCGGGGCCGTCCGACGGTGGAAGACCCCGCGTCGGCTTTCAGTAGGACGGCGTCGCGCTGGTCGCGATGATCGCGTCGGTATCGGTGGCGAACGTCGACATCGGCTCCACCGGGGCGGTATCCGCCATCGCCACCTGCATCCGGGGCGCGTGATCGGCATAGATGAAGCCGCGTGTCGGATAGGCGCTAGTGCCAAGGTCGCCCTCTGGAGCATACCATACCCTGACCAGGCTCCAGTCGCCCGCCGCCGATACGTCGAGGGCGCGGACGTCCGTCTCGATCCTCCCGCGGCGCGACCAGTTGGCGTGGGTGAGCAGCACCTCGCGGTCGTTCACCACCCTCGACACGGTGGCGACATGGCCGACGCGCATCCGGTGGCTCGCCGCGAAGGCCAGCACCGCCCCGACCCTCGGGGAATGGCCGCGATCGTACCGGCCCGCCGCTTGGCCCCACCAAGTATCGGCGTTGCCGCGTATCTGGATGCCGGACAGTTCGCGGGCATAGGGCGCGCACTGCCAGAACTGCGCGGCGGCGGGGCCGGCCAGCGACAGGGCGCACGCCGCCACCAGCGCGAAACGCGCCGTCAAACCCTTGATCTTCATGGGACCCCCGAGGCTCCTGTCGCCGTAGGACCATGGGCTAGGGGCCATCACGCGGGAAGCATATCCCCCCGGCGGTTCGCCGGGAACCGTATGGGATGAAGCGTGTGCCGCGACCGACGACCTGCCGGATCCCCGTCCCGCCGATGGACGCGCCGGACCCTGTCGTGCCAACGAACGCCGGCGTCGCCTTCTATAGAAAAGCCCGTCCTTCGCTGGGAGCCGGGAGACACGAGGAGAGTTCCATGGACACCACCACGCTGTTCCGGCTCGACGGGCGCGTCGCGCTCGTGACCGGCGGATCGCGCGGCATCGGGCGGATGATCGCCGCGGGCTTCGTCGCGCAGGGGGCCAGGGTCTATGTCTCGTCGCGCAAGGCGGCGGCGTGCGAGGAGACCGCCGCCGCGCTCGGCCCCGACTGCATCGCGCTGCCGCAGGACGTATCCACCGTCGCCGGGTGCCGGGCGCTGGCGGCGCGGTTCACAGCCGCCGAGGGCGGGCTCGACATTCTCGTCAACAACGCGGGCGCCGCCTGGGGCGCGCCGTTCGAGGAGTTCCCGGAGGCGGGCTGGGACAAGGTGATGGACCTCAACGTCAAGTCGCCGTTCTTCCTGACGCAGGCGCTGTATCCCGCGCTGAAGGCGGCGGGATCGCCCGCGCGGCCGGCGAAGGTCATCAACATCGCCTCGATCGATGGCCAGCGACTGAACCCGTGGGAGACGTACAGCTACCATGCGTCCAAATCGGCGCTGATCCACCTGACGCGGCGGATGGCGGCCCGGCTGGTCCGCGACGGCATCAACGTCACCTCCATCGCGCCCGGCGCCTTCGCAAGCGAGATGAACAAGGCCGCGCGCGACCATGGCGATGCCGTGGCCAGGAGTATTCCCGCCGGGCGGATCGGCCTGGCCGAGGACATGGCGGGCGCGGCGATCTATCTCGCGTCCCGCGCCGGCGACTATGTGGTGGGGGAGACGATCACGGTCGACGGCGGGCTGGTCCATGCAACCGTGGGGACCGGCATCAACGGATGAGGCGGGCCGCCCGCGCCTCCGCCCTCCCCCGTCTCCTGTCCCGGCGTCCCGTCAGCGCGCGATCCCGCCCGCCGCCAGCACCGCCAGCGTCAGCAGCTCGCTCGCGGTCGACGACATCGCCGCGATCTGCACCGGCTTCTCCATGCCGACCAGCACCGGGCCGATCACCGACTCCCCCGCCAGCTCGCGCAGCAGCTTGGCGGAGATATGCGCCGACTGGAGCCCCGGCATGATGAGCACGTTGGCCGGTCCGGACAGCCGCGCAAACGGATAGTTGGCGAGCTGTTTGGGATTGAGCGCGACGTCGGGCGGCATCTCGCCCTCATATTCGAAGTCCGTCCGGTGCCCCGCCGCCACTTTGGCGTCGAGCACCTGCACCGCCTCGCGGACGTTGCTGAGGAAGCTGCCCTTGGGGTTGCCGAACGTCGAATAGCTCAGGAAGGCGACGCGCGGCTCGTGACCCATGCTGCGCGCGAGCTGCGCGGTGCGCTCGGCGATGTCCGCCAGCTCCTCCGCGCTCGGCCGCTCGTTGACGGTGGTGTCGGCCATGAAGACGGTGTGGTTCTGGCCGACCAGTATGTGGATCCCGAACGGGATCCCGCCCGCGTCGGGATCGATCACCCGCTTCACCTCGCGCATCGACTGCGCCCAGGTGCGCGTGACGCCCGTTATCATCGCGTCCGCCTCGCCGAGCTGGAGCAGCAGGCTGGCGAAGATGTTGCGGTCCTGGTTCACCATCCGCTCGCACTCGCGGCGCAGATAGCCGCGCCGCTGCAGCCGGCCATAGAGGAAATCGACCATGCGCGGCACCAGCGGCGACACGCGGCTGTTGTGCACCTCATAGGCGTGGGGATCGTCGACGCCCAGGTCGCGCAGGTTGTCGTACACCTCGTCGCGCCCGACCAAGACCGGCGTGCCGTAGCCGCCTTCCTTGAACGCGATCGCGGCGCGCAGCACGACCTCCTCCTCGCCTTCCGCGAACAGCACCCGCCTGGGGTGGGCGCGCGCGCCCTCATAGGCGAGCGACAGGACCGAGGTGGTGGGGTTCATCCGCGCGCGCAGCGAATGGCGATAGGCGTCGAAATCGGCGATCGGGCGGGTGGCGACGCCCGAGTCCATCGCCGCGCGCGCGACGGCGGCGGGAACGACCTCCATCAGCCGGGGGTCGAACGGCGCGGGGATGATGTAGTCCGGCCCGAAATGATGGCGCACGCCATAGGCGGCGGCGACCTCCTCGGGCACCTGCTGGCGCGCGAGCGCGGCCAGCGCCTGCGCGGCGGCGATCTTCATCTCGTCGTTGATCCCCGTCGCCCGCACGTCCAGCGCGCCGCGGAAGATGAACGGGAAACCCAGCACGTTGTTGACCTGGTTGGGATAATCCGACCGGCCGGTGGCGACGATCGCGTCTGGGCGCGCCGCCTTCGCTTGCGGAGGGGTGATCTCGGGGTCGGGATTGGCCATGGCGAAGATGATCGGGCTGGGCGCCATCGCGCGCACCATGTCCTGGCTCACCGCGCCCGCCGCCGACAGGCCCATGAAGACGTCCGCGCCGACCAGCGCCTGCGTCAGCGTGCGCCGGTCGGTGTCGGCGGCGTGCGCGGACTGCCACTGGTTCACGCCTTCGCGCCCCCGCCAGATCACGCCCTTGCGGTCGCACATCAGCAGATTGTCCTGCGGCATGCCCATCGACTTGATGAGCCCGGCGCATGCGATCGCCGCCGCGCCGGCGCCGTTCATGACGAGCCTCGTCGTCCTGATGTCCCGCCCCGTCAGGTACAGGGCGTTGATGAGCCCGGCGGCGGCGATGATCGCGGTGCCGTGCTGGTCGTCGTGGAAGACCGGGATCTTCATCCGCTCGCGCAGGGTCTGCTCGATGATGAAGCATTCCGGCGACTTGATGTCCTCGAGATTGATGCCGCCGAACGTCGGTTCCATCAGTTCGACCGCGTCGATGAAGCGGTCGACATCCTCCGTCGCGAGCTCGATGTCGATCGAGTCGACGTCGGCGAACCGCTTGAACAGCACCGCCTTGCCCTCCATCACCGGCTTGGAGGCGAGCGCGCCGAGGTTGCCGAGCCCCAGGATCGCGGTGCCGTTCGAGATGACCGCGACAAGGTTGCCCTTGGCGGTATAGTCGTAGGCGCAGGCGGGATCGGCGGCGATCGCGCGCACGGGCACCGCGACGCCGGGCGAATAGGCGAGCGCCAGGTCGCGCTGCGTCGCCATCGGCTTGGACGCGACGATCTCGATCTTGCCCGGCCGCCCCTCCGAATGGAACAGCAGCGCCTCGCGCTCGGAGAACTGGATGTTGGCTTCGTCGGACATGGGGGCCTCGCGTCGCGGTGGCCTCTTCCCTAGTCAGCCCGGAGCGCACCGGCTATACCGCGTGCATGGAACGCGAGATCGGTGATGTCAGGCCGTCCGCAACGGACGATCATCGCGACCCGGCGGGCGACGATGCGCTGTCGGCCTGGCTTGAGTCGCTGCCGCCGTGTCCGGGCCTGCCATATACGGACGAGCAGATCGCCGCGGCGGATGCGGAGGCCGAAGCCGATCTTGCGGCCGGGCGTTTCTACCCCAACAGCGTGGTAGCCGAGTGGCTAGGGACTTGGGGGCGGCCCGACTACAAACCCTTTCAAGAATGGCTGAAGTCGTCTGGGTAGGCGCGGCGACAGATCAACTCGTCGCGATCGCCGCTTACATCCGCCAATTCAACCCTAAAGCCGCGGACGAGACAGCGGCGAAACTTAGAAGCCTCGCAAACAGCCTGTCGACCCTTCCTCGCCGTGGGCGTCCAGCCACCGCCGATACGCGAGAGCTGACGAGCGTGCGCCCGTACATCATCCGCTATCGCGTGAGCGCCGACGGCGAACTGGTCATCATCTTGTCCGTCCGGCACAGCCGCCGCCGGGCCTCGTGAACCCCTCCCCCGCCCCCACGCCGATGATGGCCCAGTATCTCGCGCTCAAGGCGGAGGCTGGGGATGCGCTGCTGTTCTATCGCATGGGCGATTTCTTCGAGCTGTTCTTCGAGGACGCCCGGGTCGCCGCCGCCTGCCTCGACATCGCGCTGACCGCGCGCGGCGAGTATGACGGCGCGAAGGTGCCGATATGCGGCGTGCCCGTGCATTCGGCGGACGGCTACCTCGCCCGGCTCATCAGGGCGGGGCACCGCGTGGCCGTCGCCGAGCAGACCGAGACGCCCGCGGCCGCCCGGGCGCGGGCCGGGTCCAAGGCGCTGGTCGGGCGCGGCATCGTGCGCTTCGTCACCGCCGGCACGCTGACGGAGGAGGCGCTGCTCGACGCGCGCGCATCGAACTGGTGCGTGGGGCTCGGCGAGGCGGGCGGCGCGGTCGCGATCGCAGCCGCCGACGTATCCACCGGCCGGTTCGAGCTGATCGAGACCACGCCCGACGCGCTGGGCGCCGAGCTCGGACGGCTGGCGGCGGCGGAAGTAGTCGCCGCGGAGGGCAGCGCGCACGC
>NZ_CAHJWW010000039.1 GCF_903643035.1 Sphingomonas bacterium
ACACATGGCCGCACCAACCAGCAATGCAAGAGTCCTCAACACCCTTGCTAACGGGGAGCCGTCCACACATGGGGTCCGTGAGCGTACACTGCTAGTCGGTCTCAAGCGTCCGGGAATGGGGTCACGCCTTTCCGTTAGCTCCTTGTGGTCTGGTGGTGCCCTATGAGAAGATGCATCGCACCTTCGCCTGCAACATGCTCGCTGACGGCGTACCCCAACGCGGGCAGGTTCAATCCTTCGAACAGGGGCTCTCCGCGTCCCAGGAGCGCCGGAGCAATGGCGAGGTGCATCTCGTCGATCAGGCCGGCTTGCAGATAGGCGCGCAGCGTCGCCACGCCGCCCCCGATGCGCACGTCCCGTTCGCCGGCGTAGCCGCGCGCACGATCCAGCACCGCCTCGATGCCGTCATCGACGAAGTGAAAGACCGTGCCTCCGTCCATCTCGACCGATGGCCTTGGGTAATGCGTCAGCACGAATACAGGCGTGTGGAAGGGGGGGGTGGTCCCTACCAGCCTGTCCAGCCGTGGTCCGGCCAGGCCCCTCGAATGGGGCCGAACATGTTGCGCCCGATGATCCAAGCGCCGACGTCCTCGAAGCTGCGAGCCGCGAAGTCATCGTCGATGCCGGTGGAGCCTCCGCCGTCGCCGGCGACCTCTCGCCGGAAGGTGCGGGTCGGAAAAAACCAGCTGTGCAACAGTTCGCCGCCGCGGCCGAGGGGATGGTCCAAGTCCTGCTCGGGACCCGCGCCATAACCGTCCGCGGAGACCCCGAATGCCGCCACTCTCACCTTTGCCATCAACGAAACCTCGTTTTGGCGGGACGCTAGTCACGCTATGCATGCCCCTTACGTCTACATCGCAGCGCTCTCGTATAAGGGCGACAGGTGCTTTTGGCACTCCGTAGGAAGGCGGCGCGCGGTTCGCAGCGGTCCGTAAGGTCTCAGCGACGGCAATGTCATCGCGTCTTGCCCGTCCGGCCTCAACGTGAACGAGTGACCGGTTGTTAGAAGCTGTATGGCGACGCTGAACGTCCAGATTTGGGGTCTCGGTCGCAGATGCTCTTGCGTCGCTCGTCGCCGAAGGGGATGATCGATGTAACATGAGCGTTGAGCGGGGGGTGTGTGGCTGACGAGTCCGTCAAAGGACCTGCGTCCTATTTTCCCTCGATTGAGAGGAAGTATGGTAGGCCGATAGCCGAATGGCAGGCGGTGATTCGCGAGCGGCTACCGGCTTCCCACATGGAGTTGGTCTCCATATTAAAAAGTGAGCACGGAATGGGCCATGGACACGCCAACGCGGTGGTGGCGCATACCTTGGCCGCGAACCAAAACTCGTCCTGAGCTTCGTGCACCGCAGCTTTGGCTGACGAGAGGAGCGGTCGTGCCGTCAGCGATTGTCCTGGGCGGCGGTATCGCCGGCTCTGCCGCCGGGCTGGCCCTGGTGCAAGCCGGTTGGCAGGTCAGGGTCTCCGAGCGCGCCGCGCGGCTCGAAGCGGTCGGGGGCGCGCTCAGCCTGTGGTCAAATGCGATGGCGGCTCTGGCGCGACTGGACGTGGTCGAAGTCGTACGGCGCTCCGGGATGCCGTTCACGACCATATTGGTGGCGGATCGTGGCGGCCGACCCATCATCCCGCCGCGGCGAGTGGATGGCGAGGCCATGTTGGTGACACGCAGCGACCTGTTGCATGCACTCGTCGATGCTCTGCCGTCCGATGCGCTCGTGCTCGGCCGCGAGGTCGCAGGGGTCGAGGAGCACTCCAGCGGCGCGTTGCTCCACTTCAGCGACGGGCGAACGGCGCAGGCCGATCTGATCGTTGACGCTGGTGGCTTGCGCTCGGTCGCGGCAGAACCGGACGCGGTGTCCTACCGCGGCTATGGCGGCGTGGTCGCCTTGTCCGACCCGGTCGACGGCGACGGACTCGATGGCCTCGCTGCCGAGTACTGGGGCTGGGGCGAACGGTTCGGCCTGTTCGAGTTGACCGGCAAGCGGCGCTACTGGTTCTACATGCGCGACCAGCGGGCCGGTGCCGATCCGCCTAACTATGGTGAGGTCGCCGCGCGAGCGATGCGCTACCTGCCCATCGTGAGTCGTGCGGTCGGCGCCACGCCGCCCGGGGGGCTGATTCCCTTTTCCATCCACGCTCGTACGGTACCGCGCGACTTCGGTCGCGGTCACGTGGTGCGGGTTGGAGACGCGGCTCACGCTATGGAGCCGAACCTGGGTCAGGGCGCCTGCCAGGCGCTGGAAGACGCGGTTGCTCTGGGCGCAGCGGCGCGCACGCACGCGCCGAACGAGATTGCGTCGGTCGTCGCGCGTCTTCGCCTCAAGCGGGTGGGCTACATCGTTCGGCGTGCAGCGGAGGGTCGGCATGGGGCGCACGGGTCGCTCGCAAAACAGTGGCTGGCCCGATCGCTTCTCCAGGCAATGCCCTCGATCGTCACCGACCGCGTAGTGCAATCAATCCAAACAATGCCATCTTACTCCGCGGAAGCAACGGCATCGGCGCGGACCCGAGCCTGAATGAATGTCCAGAGCCAAGGGGCATAGAGAGCTATCCAAGTGACCACCTATGGGGTCTCTAGCGAAGCTGGAAGCAGTCAACCCTCAATGTTCGCAGTTTGCCGGCTATCCAACGGATCGGCAGCGGCCAGTCCGAACTGATCAGCGCCGGTTGCCTGCGGAAAGTTGCTACGTGCCACGGCTGGAGCATCATCGCCAGACGTCCTGCGAAGGCGGACGCCAAGCGCGACCGTCGGCCGCAAGGCGACCGATCGCGGCACGATGAACTTGGTTCGTGCCGCTGCCCAGACTATAGTTCGAAGCTGTTTGGGGATGAACTCATGGGATCCGCCGCAGTTGCCGAGACAAAGGGGGGCGTGAGCGGTCGCGACGACGCTCGGCAAGGCCGTAGCGGCCGGGGCGTGGGCTTCGCCGGGCGAGTTGTGGCCGGCCTAACCATCGGTCACGCCAATGATCCAGCTGAGCACGAAGCCGATGCGCTGTCTGTGCTGATGCTCGCCGGTCACGCTGTGCGGCCGCAGCGAACGGCACCAATGGTCACCCGAAGCTGTGCCAGTTGCAGCGACGACACTTTGCTTACCGCCGGTGCCAGCTGTCCGGACTGCGGCACGCCGACGGTGCGGAGAGCTGCCGCCGGATCAGACGTTCACGGCGGTCGGCCGGCACCGGCAGAGATCGGCAGCGTCGTCGCACGGCCGGGACGTGCACTCGATCCACTAGCCCGCCGTCTATTCGAGAGCCGGCTCGGCATCGGACTGGGCGATGTTCGCGTACACGACGACAGCGCCGCCGATGAGGCCGCACACTCTGTGAGTGCGCAAGCGTTTACCGTCGGACGACACATAGGCTTTGCGGAAGGCGCTTACCGCCCCGGCACGCCGGCTGGTCTGGGCCTGCTTGGTCACGAGCTCGTCCATGTCGCCCAGAACGCTGGCGAGGCGACGACCGTGCGGCGCGCCTGCAGCCACGACGGGACACCGACCAACTGCCACAACTGGCTGCTGCCGCTACCGCCATGGATCGCCGGCTCGATCGCGCACCAGCAGATCGCCGTCACCTTAGGCATCCCGTTCGGCACCATCCCGCGGGGCACCAAAGCGTGGCCGCCGGCCGTACCGACGATTTCGTTTACTCCGCCCGGCTTTGCCGATCTCTGGAGCAACCAACCCGCCAACGTTGCGATCGGCGAGATCAAATCGACACAGACTGGGTCCGCGGCGGCGACCGCCGAAGCGGGGCACTATATGAATCGTCATAACGAGTGGCTGGGGCGGCTGCCGGCGCGGCCGCTTGACCGGCAAGATAGTCTCTATCTCGGCCTGGTTGGTGGCCCCAAGCCAACAGTGCCGCTCGACCTCAGTGGACGGACCGGCAAAGGTTTGCCGATTGGGCCATTCGTGGGAGATCCCGGCAAGGTTCTCAACATCGAGGCGGACCCTTTCGGCGCGGTTGTCTACTGGTGCACGGGCACGGGGCTGGCCAATCCTGCCTGGCTGTTAGCATTCAAGGCAGCGCTCGACGCGCTGCGCAAGCAGTGGCAGGCGCTGAAGCGCCAGATGGTCGAGCTGATCGATGGTACGCTTGAGGGCATTGCGGATGGCGCGCGCTGGGTGCTGCAAAAGCTCGGTGCGGCGGGGCATTGGATCAGCGAGCATTGGGGCACGATCATCCTTGTCTTGCTGGCTATTCTGCTGGTCGTGCTGATCATTGTCTTCTGGGCTCAAATTCTTGCCGCTCTGGCTTTCGCTGCGGGGGCGGTAGCTGCGGCCGGCACGCAAATCGCCGCGGTCGTCAGTCTTGCCGCAGCGGCGACTGCCATACTGTTGTACCTTGGTATTGATATTCCTGATTTTCCAGACTCGACCCGCGCGGCGGCCGCGGCGCTTCGGCCCGATGCCGCCGATCCCGGGGTGGCCGGATCAAGCTATGATCCGCCGCATGACACGCAACCGACGTCGGCCAGTGTCGCGGCACAGGTCGCAGCTGTAGCCGACCCAGGATCGCGGCTGCTGGCGGCGCTCGGACCTCTCGGCGACGCAACCACGTTGACCGATGCGGCGATGGCCGCGGCGCACGGCAAGATCAATGAGCCGGCGCTCAAAGCTGCCATGCAGCGCGGTATCTCGGCGCTCGGACAAGCCGGCGATGCAAACGGCGCTGCATTGGTCGGCAAGAAGATGCGTGATGCCGGCGTCGGTTGAGGGGCCAAGCCGGTCATGAAGCGCGCGCTCAAGGAATTCCTCGCAACTTCGCTTACGCCAGCCATGATGACGGCCGGGTTTTCGCCGAGCGGCGACAGCTATCTGCGTCAGGTGGGAACAACGCAATATCTTACAGTCGAGCAGTCACGCTGGGCGACATCCTCGTCGATCCACTTCGCGCTGGCCGTTGGTGCCGCACCGGCTCAAGGCTACACCCCCGCCACATCGCTCGATGCTCTCGCTGCGACCGGAGCCCCGCTCGTACAGCGGCCATTGGCGGTGTTGTCGGGTCGCGCGGCAAAGGGGTACGAACTGTGCCCTGGCACGGATACTGCAGACTTGGCTACGCACCTGGTCGCCGACGTGACCTCGAGTGCTATACCTTGGTTTGCCGAGACGGCGACGCTCGATGGCCTGCTTGAATGGATGGCGCGCGACGACGATGTCCGCGGCGGCCACGCCAACGACTACATTGCCGGGCTGATCCTTGCCGGAGCTGGCCGCAGAGACGAGGCGCGGCTGCGCTTCGAACGTGCGGACGGCGTCCGGCACGTAATCGATGCGACGATGCGATCACTCGGTCTGTTATCCTAGATGACCTCCGAACCGCGGGTGATTGTCGTTCCGGTGCCGGAGGCCTCAGTTGAAGCAACCCTCTTGGTGCGCGATTCGCCTCCGGCAAATCTTGGTTTGCTTGGCATCGTCGATCCAGCAGCTGAATTTATCTCAACTAAACCGCGTCTCGCCTTCCCACAGCGCCAGCCGTTTTGGGTCTGAAGCAATGTCAGCCTCTAAGGTCAACTGGGCCTCCGCGCACAGCACCAAGAAATATCCCGCCAAGGGCACTTCGCTCTCTACTGGGCCTGTCCTCTCCGAACGTGCGGCTGGTCCGGAGGGGCGCACCGCCCGGACCCTCCCTTGGTGCCGACATGAACAAACGGCCAAAGTCGGAGTGGCCGAAAATAGCGCTGACTGTCTGAAAATGGGGTCCTCCTTATTGCTTTGTGCGTTCGGCTACATTGACCGTAATAAGCGTATCAGACCGCCATCGCTTTGCGGTCCTTTTCCGCAGCCAGATCAGCACTCCGGTAGTCGTCAGCCCGACGACCGCGATCGCGACGAACGACACGAATATGCGGTATGGCAGACCGAACACCATCGCCTCATGCAGATAGCCAAGCCAAGTGTCGATCGTATTGCCGGCCCGTGTACCGGTCGGGAACGCCACCATGATAGGCTGGCCGGTGTCAGCGTCGAGATAGAGCCACGTGTTGGCACCGTTGTCGCTCTTGTCGCGGCTCGTCCGCAGCGCATAGGCATAGCGGTGGTCGGCAGTGACGTAACGAAGCTCGCGCTCGCGTTCGATCCGCACTCCCTGTCGCGCAGCGACTTCTCGGACGCGAGCACGGGCGGCGGCGAGGGCGTGCGGCCAGTCGAGTGCCGGCGGGCGGCCTACTTCGGGTTGCGACGGCGGATCGGGATCGGCCAAGCCGATGACCACGCGCATCACCGGCACGTAGACCTGCGGCAGGTCGAGCGCGACGCCGCTCCACGCGAACACGAACAGCATCGGCCACAGCCACAGCCCGGCGGCGCGGTGGAGGTCGAAGGCGAAGCGGAAGCCGGTTGTCGCCGGCAGGCGGAGGCGCCACGCCCGCCCCCACTTCGGCCACCACCGTCGCCTTTCCGCTGGCAGCGTAAGATAGAAGCCAACGAAGCAGTCGAGCGTCCAGGCCAGCGCAACGACGCCGACGAGGACCGTCCCCCAGTCGCCGAGCGCGAGGTTCTGGTGGACGCGGAAGAGGAAAGGAATGATTTGCGCCGGACCGTCGCCGAGATCGCCGTCGGTGTCGCGAGCGATCTCGCGGCCGGTGTAGGGATCGAGCACGATCTCGTCGAAGCCAAGCGGCGGCCAGTCCGGCGCGGCGACGACGCCGTAGGCCGGCGCTGCGTCGCCGTCGCGGTGGAGAATGAGCGTCGTGGCGATGCCACCGCTGCGCGCCTCGGCGATGCGGTGGAGCGTCAGCCAGTCGAGCGGCTGAGCGGTCGGCGATGGCGCGGCGACGAAGCGCTCGGGCGCGATCAGGCGCTCCAGCTCGGTCTGGAACGGCAGGATCGCGCCGGTCGCGGCGATCACGACGAGGAACGCCGCGAGAGCCAGCCCGGTCCAGCGGTGGACCAGCGTCAGGGTGCGGCGGACGCGGCTCACCAGCCGCTAGAAGTCGACGCCGGCCGACAGGCGGAAGGTCCGCGGCGCGCCGGCGATGACGTCGCCGCCGCCGTTGGCGTCGACCGTGTTGTAGCGTGTGTTCGCGAAGTTGATGACGTTGAGACGGGTCGTGACGCGGGCATGGCGTACAGCGAAGACAAAACGCGCGCCGGCGTCGATGCGGTCATACGCCCCGACCTTAAAGACGCCGTCGCCAAACAGGTACTGGTTCCCGACGTGATAGTCGCCGGCGCTGAGCACCAGCCCCGGCAGCCACGGCGCGGCGTACTCGAGGTAGGCGTTGGCGACGACGCCGGCGACGCCGGGCGGCCGCTTGCCTTCGAGGGTCGGATCGCTGACGTTGACCTGCTTGGCGTGAAGCAGGAGCAGCCCGGCGACGGCGGTCAGGTTCGGCGCGATCTGTCCTGACGCCGACACCTCGATGCCTTCGTGGCGCTGTGTTCCGTCCTGGGTGAAGATGTTCCGGCTGTTGGTCACCTGGAGCGGCTTGTCGATGTGGAAGAGGGCGGCGGTCAGCAGCGCCTTGCCGATGTCCCACTTCGCGCCGAGCTCGTAGGTCGTGCTGCGCAGGGGTGGGAACAGCTGGCCGGCGTTGGCCGCCGTATCGGGCGCGGTGCCGCCCTGCTCGAGCGCCTGGCTGTAGCTGCCGTAGAGCGAGACCGTAGCGGCGGGCTTCCAGACGATCGCCGCCGCCGGCGTGAAGGTCGACACCGTATAGGAGTTAGCGTCGTCCTTGACGAAATCGCCGAAGACCGTGCTGCCGTCGCCCGAGACGACCCGGTTGTTGGCATCGACGATGGCGATGCCGTCGCCGACACTCGTCACCGGCCGGTTGAAGTTGGGGGAGTCGTAGTTGACGTAGCGGCCGCCAAGCCAGAGCTGGACACCGTCGAACAGGTCAATGCGGTCCTGCGCGTAGACGCCCTGGTCGGTGACCTCGTAGTGGCCGTTGAACGAGGTCCGCGGCTCGCGCTCGTACAGCGTCGGGATGGCGTAGGTGCGCGGGGTGAACACGTTCTGGGTGAAGATGCCGGCTCCCGCCGTGTCGATCGCGGTGTAGAAGAAGTTGCCCGACGCCGGCCGGTACTGGAAATAGCTGTACTGGTAGCCGACGGCGACGTCGTGCTTCATGCCGAACAAAGTGAAGCCGCCGGTCAGGCGAACCTCGGCGTTGTAGAAGGGCAGGTTGCGATCGCTGTCGCGATTGGGTGAGTTATTTGGCTCGCAGCCGATGTCGTAGCCGGCGTCGCCGGTGACCGGATCGGGATCGTTGAGTGACGCTTGGCCGCAGCGATTGGTGAAGCGGCTGAAGCTTTGCCCCTGCCCGCCGGCGACCAGCTTCCAGCCGCCGCCGAACTCATGCGTCAGCCGCGCACTCGCCGAAGTCGCTCGGATCGGATAGCCCGAATAGTGCTGGCCAAGGAAGGTCCGCGGGTCGGCGTTGGGCAGCGCCGTCGGGTTGCCGTTGAAGTAGTAGAGGGGCGTCTGGTAATCCGACTGCTGATCGGTGTGCGACGCGTCGAGGTCGAGCGTCGTCGTCTCGCCGAGCGGCACGCGGACCGCGACCAGCGCCGATAGCCGCCGCCCGCCGAAGCCGCGGATGTAGTTGGCGAGGTTTTCGTAGACGCCCACCACGCGGACGCTGATGCCCGCACTGATATCGGCGAAGTTGACGTCGCCAACCAGCCGCACGCCACCGAAGTTGGTTACCTGAGCATCGGCATGGACCGCGTCGTCGGGCTGCGGCCGCTTGGTGATCAGGTTGAGGATCCCGGCTGGGCCGATGAATCCCGCCTGGAGCGCGGTCAGGCCCTTGAGCAACTCGATGCGGTCGTAGAGCTCGACCGGTACGTTGGCGTAGGTGAACTCGCGCAGCCCGTCGCGGAAGACGCCCGAGGTGTTGATGGGGAAGCCGCGGCTGACCGCGTCCTCGCCCGCCGCGCGGCCGCTCGTCTCGCCCTGTGCGACCTGGACGCCGGGGATGTTGCGCAGGACGTCGTCGAGGCCGGTGATGCCGCGGTCGACGATGAGGGTGGAGGGAACGACCGAGATGGTTGCGGGAGTGTCGAGCGGGGTCGCGGCGATGAAGCTCGCGGTCGACTGGACGGTGGGCTTGAGGTCGATCTTGGTGCCGGTGACGACGATCTCTTTCGACGCATCGTCCGCTGCATCGGACGCGGCGGCAGCGGAGCCCATCATCGTCCCGGCTACGCCAATTACGGCCAGCCCCAGCCCCACACCCGAACGCATTCCCCACCTTGCTAATCTTGCGACTTACTCGCAGCGCTTAGAGGCGGTGAGACTGCTTCGCAACAGCTATCTCGGCGGCAATCGGTCTACTCGGAAAGCGGTGTTGCCGGCCAAGAGAGCGGCCGATCCGCGACATGAACAGGCGTCTGAATATCGGATGCAGAATGAGGCTGCCGCACGGCGGCTTATGGGGTGTCGAGCTTTCGAAAAGGCTACGACGGTCCATCGGCTCGCCGGCCGCGATCTCGAACTAGCTTCCGCATCAGTCCAACGAGGGCAGCGACCAGCCATACCGCGCCGTAGATCACGGCGCTCCACCATGGGTAATCATTGAAGACGCCGTAACGTCCGAACGAGATCTTCTCGCCGCGCGCGTGGGCTTGGAACCCATAGAGGATGACGAAGGCAGCCGCCGGCAAACTTCCAAGGATGAGCCACATTGGTGGATTCAGCCGAAGGCGCCTGGCCGCAGCTCGGTATCGTGCCCGCGCGACTCTCCGCCGCTCGCGCAGAGCGCTTAAAGAAAATCGAAACGGCGGTAGAGGCGTCGTCGCGGTTACGCGGTTGCCAGCGTGAGACAATGTGCCGGCAGGTGCCGACACAGAGACCGTTCTCGCCTCGCTGCCACCTGTTGAATGGGCGGCCGAGGCGGCGGCAGCCGCGAGCGCCGCCGCTGCGGTGACCGATCCGGCGGTCGTAGCTGAAGCTAATGGTGGCGACTCGGGCCGAACTGCCGAGATATGGGCCGCCGCATCGACGAAGAACCCGCCCTGAGTCTCAGGGCGATCTTGCATCCGGAAGCTCGTCTCGTTGACCCCATCGGCCGAGACGTAGAAGGTGTACCCGTCCTCGTACGGCAAGAAGGCCGCTCCGCCGAAACGCCATGTCTCACCGACCGGATGGAGAGCGCCGTCGTAATCCGTGAACGCGCGCGCCACTCGGTAGCGAACGCCGATGCGAAGGTGGCGAACATCGTTGCGAATCGCATCCATGCTGCTCCCCATTGCGACGCCCGCGCGGCGGTAGGCGATAACACCGGGCAGGATCATATCCGCCAGCATGCGCCCCGGTGCAAATTAGCGGCAGCCTGCTGCAGCGTCCGCTTGCGAGCCCGCGCGATAATATCGAAAAGGCGGCTTCCGGCCGCCAGAGCGGGATGTGGCCGCTGAACGAATGGTCGTTGTCGGGAAGCCATGTACGCAAGGGCAATGACCGACATTGGGGTGCCACGCAGCGCGTCAGATCTCCGTCTTCTCCGACAAGGCGAGCGCATCCTCCACGTCGACGCCGAGATACCTGACCGTGCTCTCGATCTTGGCATGGCCGAGGAGGATCTGGACGGCGCGCAGGTTGCCCGTTGCCTTGTAGATGATCGATGCTTTTGTCCGGCGCAACGAGTGGGTTCCGTATTCCTCTGCTTGGAGGCCGATGCCCGTCACCCATTCGCGTAGCAGCCGAGCGTACTGGCGGGTGCTCATGTGATCCATATAATTGTTTCTGCTCGGGAAAACGAAGTCGTTGAGCGTGCCGCCGCGACGCTCGAGCCAGGCGAGGAGCGTCTTTCGGGTGGGTTCGACGATCTCGAACTGCACCGGCCGCTTGGTCTTCTGCTGGACCACGATGGCCCGGTCACGGATATGGCCGCCGGCGACGACATCACCGATCCGCAGCTTGACGACGTCGCAACCGCGCAGCTTGCTGTCTATTGCCAGATCGAACAGCGCGCGGTCGCGCAGGCGACGATGCTGGTCGAGCCAGAAGCGGATGGCCCACACCTGCTGGGGCTTCAGGGCGCGCTTGGCGCCCATCAAACGACCTTCGTTCCAAGGCCGAAGCTCCCGGAAGGCCGGGTCGAATGAAGAGTGGCCCACACCTCTCTCCGCAACGTTAGCTGAACGTGCTAACCTACGCTCAATAGGCTTAGGATTCGCCTAAGGGCAGCGCGTCAGTGAACGAGCGGTCGATTCGACAGGTCGAGGATCGCTGCCCGTCTCGACCAAAGGCTTGCAATCCGAGGGATTGGAGCCCTAATAAGTGTCTTGGTCCAAGACAGGACGACAGACATGGCTACGGTAGCGTTGACGCGAGGCGATGAGCAAGGCGGGCTGGTCGCG
Organism: Sphingomonas bacterium; assembly: GCF_903643035.1. GTDB lineage: Bacteria > Pseudomonadota > Alphaproteobacteria > Sphingomonadales > Sphingomonadaceae > Sphingomonas. Next base: position 11,315 of record NZ_CAHJWW010000039.1, read on the forward strand.
GCCTTGATGGACCGAGCGGGCCATGTCGACGTTTCTCGCGCCGCAAATCTGTTTAGGATGTCGCGGCTGCAACTCGCGGAGACGGCAGGCATTGGCGCAACTGCGGTTGCCAAGGCCGATCGGCGCACCGCGCCGCGCATCCAGCGGCGTATGATTGAGATGTTGGAGATCGTAGGGCGGGTTCGCGACTGGGCTGGCGGTGAGGCACAGGCCATGGCGTGGTATCGCTCTGAGCCAATCCCGGCGTTCGGCGGGCGGACAGCAGAAGCGCTGGTCAAGGACGGCATGGCCGGCGCGGTCCGCGACCATCTCGATGCTGTGGCATTGGGCGGGTTTGCCTAAGCCGCGTGAACGGATGCGCTACATGGGCCGCGCCTGGCGGGGTCACGATCCTAGCTGGGCATTTGCTCCTCTATCGGGTGAGGGAGCGCGCCTCACGGGCGGCCGTTTCAACCGACGCGGAGTGCCGGCGTTGTACTTGGCGTTGGATCTCAGTACAGCAATTGCCGAGTGCTCGCAGGGCTTCGGACGTCGTCTGCCGCCGCTAACGTTGTGCGAGTATGATGTCGATTGCGACGATCTCGCCGATCTGACCAGCGAGGCGGACCGCGCAGCGCACGGTATCAGTCTCGACGACCTGACTGGTGGCTGGCGGCTTGAGCTCGCACGAAGTGAAACGCCGGCGTCGTGGCAGGCTGTCGATGCTTTGATCGCCGCCGGATTCGCGGGCGTCATTGTGCCTAGCTTTGCCGTCGCCGCACCGCAGGGAGGCCGCAATCTGGTGCTGTGGCGTTGGGCAGACGACGCACACAAGGTAACTGTCTATGATCCTGGAGCCCGGCTGCCACGCGATCGACGGTCTTGGCCACGTCGATGAACGAGCGACTGATCTGGAGAAGCTTTCAGGGCTCGCTGAATGGCGGCTTGTGGGGTTTGAGGGTCCCCCGGATTGTCCTCCAATTTGAAGGTGAGCATCCGGACTTCATTCGGCGGCCCGGAGGGCCGCTGCAGCAGCATATTCATTCGGCGTTAGCCAGCCAAGCGACGTGTGAGGCCGGCTCTCGTTGTAGAAGCTTCGCCACGCCTCGATCTTGGCCCGGGCATCGGCCAGCGACAGAAACCAGTGTGCGTTGAGGCACTCGTCGCGCAAGTGACCGTTGAACGACTCGACGAAGGCATTGTCGGTCGGCTTGCCGGGTCGCGAGAAGTCGAGCGTGACGCCGCTCTCATAGGCCCAGCGGTCGAGCGCCTTCGAGATGAACTCTGGGCCGTTGTCGACACGAATGGTCTTCGGCGATCCGCGCGTGCCCGCAATTCGCGCCATGGCCTCGACGACTTGCTCGCCCTTGATGCCCTGATCGACGTCGATCGCCAGTGCCTCGCGCGTGTAGGTGTCGACGACGGTCAGCGCCCGCAGACGCCGGCCGTCGAACAGGGCGTCCGAGACGAAGTCCATCGACCACATCTCGTTCGGGGCCGCCGCCGCGGGCTGCCGCACCCGGTCGGCAGCGCTGACGTTGCGCCTCGGCTTCTTGAGCCGAAGGCTCAGTCCATCCTGTCGATACAGGCGGTAGACCCGCTTGTGGTTCACCAGCCAGCCCTCCCGCCGCAGCATGATGTAGATCCGATAATAGCCGTGCCGCATCCGCGTCTGCGCAAGGTCGTAGATGCGAAGACGCAGCGGCGCCTGGTCCGGCTTCACCGAGACATAGCGGACCAGGGAACGAACGACGTCGAGCGCAAGGCAGCTACGCCGCTGGCTGACGCCGTGGGACGCCTGGACGGACGCGACGAGCTCGCGCTGCCGTCCAGGCGTCAGAGCTTTTTTGCGAGCACGTCCTGCAGGATATGCTTGTCGAGGCTGAGATCCGCGACCAGCTGCTTGAGCTTGCGGTTCTCCTCCTCGAGCAGCTTCAATCGGCGCAGCTCGCCGACGCCAAGCCCCGCATACAGCTTCTTCCACCGGTAGAACGTCTGCTCCGACACGCCCATCCGCCGGATCACCTCGGCCACCGGCGTCCCGGTCTCGGCTTGCCGCAGCGCGTACGAAATCTGCTCCTCCTCATCGGTGGTCACACAGCCGTAAAACTCTCATTCATACCGGAGGAAGAAAACGGGGGGACGTCAACGAGGTGCCAAGCGCTTTGTCGGCGCTTTCAGGCGGTAGAAGTGTTTGACGAGCAGCGAGCCATCGTCTTGTGGGGCTTCTTCCCGCACCAGGCGACCGCGGCGGCGGTGATGACACTGATCATGCCGGTCCTCCCCATCCTCTGCCGAGCTTCTCTCGATCAGCAACACGCTGTCCGGCCTCGCTTCCGGACACGATCCGTGAAATATTCCGCTGGCCGGAGCCAGGGAGCACGACGTGGAGTTGTCGGCGGCGCAGTGGGGCGAGGCCAAGTCGCTGTTCGACGCCGCACTCGACTGGCCGGTTGCCGACCGCGCCGGACGCATCGCTGCCGGCACGCGCGACCCCGCGGTTGTCGCCGAGGTCGAAAGCCTGCTCGCCGCCGCTGCCGCGACGCAAAGCTTCTTCGACCGGCGTCCCCGCCTCGCGGCCCAAACGCTTTTGCCCGATCTTCCTGCCGGCACCCGCGTCGGCTCGTGGCAGGTCGTGCGGGCGATCGGTCACGGCGGGATGGGCACGGTCTACGAGGCGGCGCGCGCCGAGGGGGGATTTGCGCAGCGCGCCGCCCTCAAGATTATCGCGATTGATGCGTCCGCCTATCTCGACCGCTTCGAGGACGAGCGCGCGATCGTCGCCCGGCTCGAACATCCCAGCATCGCCCGGCTGTACGACGGCGGCCTTGACGACGACGGCCATCCCTTCATGGCGATGGAATTCGTCGACGGCGTGCCTGTCGTAGACTTCGCCCGCGGTCTGTCGCTGAGACGGCGGCTGGCGCTGTTTATCGAGGTCTGCGACGCGGTCGCCCACGCCCACCGCAACCTCGTCGTCCACCTCGACATCAAGCCGAGCAACGTCCTTGTCACCGACCGGGGGGCGGTCCGCCTGCTCGACTTCGGGGCCGCGCGGGCCCTGACCGCGGGGCTGCCGGCGGGGGCGGCGACACCGATGCTGACCCCGGTCTATGCCGCTCCCGAGCAGCTCGCGCACGAACCGGTGACGACCGCGACCGACGTCTATGCCCTCGGCGTGCTCTTCCACCAGCTGGTCACGGGAACGCTGCCAGCCGAGACCGCCGCGTCGGCGGGGCCGGATGCGGCCAGACCGCCGCCGCGGCCCGCCACCGATGCCGGCCGGCACCACGATCTGCGCGGCGACCTTGCCGCCATCGTGGCGACGGCGCTGCAGCTTGATCCGGCCGCCCGCTACGCCAACGCCGATGCGCTGGCGGCCGATATCGGCAGCCATCTGCGCGGCGAGCCGATCGCGGTCCGGCGGGACCAGCGGCTCTACGTCGCGGGACGGCTGCTATACCGCTTCCGGTGGGCCGCCATCGCCGGCGCGCTGGTCGTCGTCGCGCTCGCCGGCGGGATTGTGGCGACGGGCATCGAGGCGCGCCGCGCGATCGCCGAGCGCGATCACTTCGAGGCCGAAGTCGCGCGGACCGACGCGGCGATGGATTATTTTGCCCTGATGTTCCACACCGCCGCCGACGCGGGCGGCGACGCGCCGGTGACGGCGGAACAGGTCCTCGAGAAGAGCGTCGCCAACCTCGACCGCAGCTTTGGCGGCGATCCGGCGAAATACGGCCGCGTCGTTGAATTTCTCGCCAACCTCTATTCTGAGATGACCGACGAATCGGCCGGTGTCGCGCTCGAGGCGCGCTATCTCGCCTCGGCGGCGGCGCGCGCCGATCCGGCGACCGCCAACCGCGTCCGGCTGATGCTCGCCCAGTCGCGCCTGCGGTCGGGCGATGTCGAGGTGGCCGCGCGCGAACTGACGGTGGCGCAGGCGTGGTGGATGCGGCATTCGCCCCGCTATCGCGGCGAATTGGCGCGCAGCCGCATCGTCGAGGGCCAGATCCGCAAAGCGCGCCACGATATCGCCGGCGCGATCGCGGTCCTCCGCCTCGGTCTGGCCGAGACGGCTGCGCCCGCTGCCGGGGTTCCGCCCGAGGACGTCTCGAACATCAAGAACAGCCTCGCCCTCGCGCTGATGGCCAACGGCGACTTCGATGCGGCCGACGGGTTCATGGCCGACGTCCGCGCCTACCGCGAGCGGCAGGGGCGAACCGACGACAATCTGCTGACCGCGATCCAAAATCAGGGCGCGATCGCCTTGGCAAGGGGTAACCTGCCGAGGGCTGTCGACCTGCTGCATCGGTCGATCAACACTCGCAAGGCCGTGATGGGGCCGTCGGGCGCGCTCGCCGCCGCCGAGCTCAATCTCGCGCGGGCGCTGTTGCTCGAGGGTCATGCGCCGGGCGCGGCGGCGGTGGCTCGCGATGCGACCGACGTCGCGCTCCGCTACACCGGGCCGAAGAGCGTCCTGACGTTGGGTGGGCGCATGCTGCTCGCCGCGGCCGCAGTCGAGAGCCGCGCG